>JBFFMO010000025.1:0-15101 GCA_041554035.1 Allomicrovenator sp.
CACTCGCTGAGTTGGAGCCCGATATTGCTCCGCTTGCGATGTTTTCTACAGCGGTCACCTTGGATGAGGCGAATCGCCCCTTCCTTGAGCGTTTCGGCTGTCCCATCATCGATTGGTACTCCTGCACAGAAACAGGACCGATTGCATTCAAAGACCCGGAGGGTCAGTGGCGCTTCATTTCCCCGGACCTCTACGTCGAGGTCCTAGACGTGGATGGGCGGGCACTTCCGCCAGGGATCGAAGGAGATGTCGCGGTGACGGGCGGCAGAAACCCTTACCTACCGCTCTTAAAATACATCACCGGGGACCGAGCCGTGATGGCCGCAGACCGGCAAGGGTTTGATGAGTTGGTCGGACGAAATGAAGTGATCTTTCGGACCGCCAACGGATGGCTGCAAGGAATCGATATCGCGCGAGCGATGCGAGAGTGCTCACCGTTCCTCCAACACCGCGTGGTTCAAAGCGCCGACGGCCACTTCGACGTGACAATTCGGCCAATCATCGGCGTGACGGATCCGTTCGCCCTGAGAACGGCCCTAACTCACTTGATGGGCAACGAATTTACCCTGCGTCTGGATCCTGGACTGGGATTGACCGGCAAGGTTATCCCGTTTGAGATCGCCACATGAATGAACTACTCGATTCTTGGCGGGCTCAATGGCCAACCGCAATTTCCGCGTGGAGCGCGTTTACCAAGCTCTCGGAACCTCGCTGGTGTCTGGTTGAAAGTGAAGAAGACAAAGAAGGCCTGACAGGCTCGTTCGCCATGATTCGGCTGAACGATCACGCAGTGGTTATCAGCCTTAAACAGGTGAAGGAGCTAGGACTTCAAGACTTCGGAGCCGAGGTGCTCGCCCATGAGATTGGCCATCATGTTTACGCACCTGGGGATCTCCGAGATGCAGGCCGACTGCTAGCACGCATAAGACACGGCATCCCGACCCGCGAAGGCATGGCACCGATGGTGTCCAATCTCTACACGGACTTGCTGATCAACGACCGACTTCAACGCCAGTCCGGACTTGATATCGCAGGGGTCTATGCGCAGCTGAACCGAAAAAGTCCGCCGTCAGCTTCCAAATTATGGGCGTTCTACATGAGGACGTATGAGATCTTGTGGAGTCTGGAACGTGGCTCGTTGGCCAACCCAAAGTTGATCGGTGAGGTGCAACTTGAGGCCGAACTTGGCGCACGACTGGTGCGAATCTACGCAAAAGACTGGATGCGCGGCGGGGGCAGGTTTGGGTCGCTGGTTCTTCGATTCTTGATCGAGGAGAACCCCGAGGTCCCAGGAGATTGGCTTGATGCCATGGCGAGCGGCGGCGGTGACTATGTACCAGACGGGCTTGCCGACATCGAAGACGATGAGCTCGATGGCGCGATCCATCCCGCCTTTGACCCCGAATTGACGGGACTCGAGGTGAATCTTGAGGAAGTCGACCGTGATGCCCCAGGCCTTGGAGGTCGGGCAACGACTGGGGGACAAAAGAACAACTACAGGTCCCCGAGTGGATACGTCGAGCTGATGAAATCGTTGGGCGTGAAGGTCTCGGAAAAAGAGCTCGTCAGCGCCTATTATCGGGAACGTGCGTCCCACCACATGATTCGATTTCCGTCCCGAATCTCGCCGCAATCGACCGAACCGCACCCAGAAGGATTGGATGTCTGGGACCCCGGCTCTCCGGTTTCTTCGATCGACTGGGTGGAATCGATGATTCGAAGCCCCATCGTGATTCCCGGCGTCACCACCTACGAGCGTCTTCAGGGGTATGGGCCGGGCGGCGAACCCGAGCGCGAGCCCATCGACCTTTATCTGGGGATCGATTGTTCGGGCTCGATGGGAAACCCAGCACACATGTTGTCGTATCCCGTCCTGGCCGGGGCCGTGATGTTGCTCTCGGCGTTGCGCGCCAAAGCCCGAGTCATGGTCTGCCTCTCGGGCGAGCCGGGCACTTTTTCGGAGACCGACGGCTTCATCCGCGACGAACGTGTGTTGCTGACAACCCTCACTTCCTATCTGGGCACCGGATATGCGTTCGGAATCAAACGCCTTGAGGAGCAATTCATCACCAAGAAAAAGCCCGAACGGCCATGTCATGCGTTGGTGATTTCTGACAGCGACATGTTCATGATGATGCGAGACACAGCTAACGGCCAAGAGATCATGGAGGCAATCCCACAGCTGTGCGAAGCGGGAGCCACCATGGTCTTGCAGTTGCACCGTGCCCACCACGAAGAAAACATCGCGGGTCTGGAAGCAGCAGGCTGGAATGTTCACACGGTTACCTCGATGGAAGAGGTGCTGAGTTTTGCAGCAGCATTCAGCCGACTGACTTGGGAGGAGCCATGATAACCGGACCGTCGATCGATGATTTGACCCACTTTCTGGCCGAATGTCCTCCGGAGTTCTTGGCAGAGCCAGCCTCTAAGTCAGTCGAAGGGATTCACGTGGACGCGGTTGTTTTTGACACCCTACTCCTGCTCGGCGGCACAACATCACAAAAGTCGTTGAGGAGCTTTGAACCCGGCGAACAACGGAATGCTGCAAATCGCATCGCGCTGGTCATGTGTTGGTTGATGAGTCACCCGTGGTTTGGGGATCAGGGTCTTGCAGACCTCGCACATAAGACGTTGGTAGAGCTTCCTGGCGAGATTGCTCCGCTCTTGAAACCAGAACGCCTGGTTACCGATCCAGATCGACGCGAGGAGCTCACCAGGCTCGTTTTAAAGCGATTAGGAGTGGTTCCCAAGGCAGAGACGGAGACCCACGCCGCCGATCGCCTGAAGTCGATCAGTAGCGTCGAGCGTAAACGACTTCTAGAAGAGACGCGTGCCCAGGTCGAACATGCTCAGCGGTTGCGCAAAGCAATGGCTGAAAAGCAGGCAAGGGAAGCCGCAGCGCGATACACGGGCGAATGATTAGAGCGTGATTACGGCGCCGACATGAGCCGATTGGAGGAACTCAATGGCTCGGGCATCTTCGAAGCCCAAATCCCCACGCCCCTCGAATATGGTTCGCTCGAGGCGCATGTCGACTCCGCCGACAATGCCCAGCATTTCGTTGATTGCGTACGAAAACCCAAGACCGCCCGAAAACGAGAACGTGTAGGCCGACTCTCCAAATCCCTCGAGATTTGAACCCCAGATACCCAGAGGCACGACGTCAAAATAACCGTTGATGGCCAAATTCGGGATGACCGGCATCGCGATGCTCGCTCCCACCGTCGGTGCAATCATCGACGTTGCAGGCAGCGCCGACGAGTCGACCATGAAGCTTGTGTAACGAACGGAGAACTTGGCCTGTGCTGCCACCGAGTCATCGGCAACCGGGGCGAGCAATCGAAAGAGCGCTCCGAGTTCGCCTTCAAGATGCAACATCGAATCTGTTCGGACGGCGTCCACCGAGCCGATACCCATTGCAAGGCGTCCCACGACACCGATATTCTCGAATTCTGAGCCCGACTTCACACCAGGAAACGCCACGACCTTGATCTCAAATCCAGGATAGGGCGAAGACGCGTATGAAAGTTGAGTGCCGTTGAGGCTTGTGACCATCAGCTCACGCGAAAAGATTCGGGCAGCAATGGTTCCTTCCAACCATTTTGCCGAGAGCCGCTCTTGCGCTTGGGCTTCTTTTTCAGCAGCACGTTTGCGTTCCTCTTCAAGGCCCCCGTCGTCAACGACCTCGGGCTTTTCTTCGGGCGCTTCATCCACCAGAGCGATCGACGCTTCCGACTTCTTGATGATTTTTTTCATCTCCAACGCAACACGCTTAGCGCCCGCGTCATCCAGGCCATCGGCTGTACGCTCCACCGTGAAAGCCATCATGCTCTCGCCAGTCGAATCCACGAATGAAGCATCATAAAGACCTTCGTCGGCTTCGTTTCGAGCGAGGTAGACGATGTAGGTGATGTTCGCGCCTTTGAAGACCCACTTGAGATCTTTGGGACGCCGAAGGATTCGTTTGGGAGAAATCCCACGGGACGACAACTCGCCCAAGAACCATTTCTGGTTCTGGACCGCCACTCCTCCGATCGCGATAAGTTCCTTTTCCAATCCAGCCGTACCACCGTCGGGTACGTCAAGAAGGACGATCACAGGTTCTGGTGTCTCATCCTGTGCAAAAACAGGGCTCGCACAGAATGACGCTATGAGAATGAGCCAGAAAAGTGGCTGCAAAATCTTCATCTCAAGGGTCCGGTAGTAGGGGGATCAGATCGGAGCGGGAGGTACACATGCGGCTGTAGGACTCATGCACACGCCGTCATTCTGGCACGCCGCCGAAAGGCAGTCATCGCTGAATGTGCATGCACCCTCATCCGACTTCTGAACACACGTCGTGCCATCGCAGCGTGTGTCGTAGCTGCAATCGCTTAATGCGCGACAGGATTCTCCAACCGTGGCGATCTCGGCACAGGTGCCGTTGGCAAAGTCGGCGTCGCAATACAGTCCCATCGAACACAGATTTGAGAAGTAATTGCAGGGTTGACCCAACTGATACCCAAACTTGATCGGCGCGCACACTTCATCATGACACCAGTTGCCTGTGATGCATTGACTGGTATCCGTGCAGGCGCCACCACTTGCTACGTAGGTTTTGCATTGGAAGTCTGTGAGATCACAATATTCGGTGTACTCACACTTCACATCTCCACCAGCGCCACAGTAGACGTCGAGTGCCGGCAGTTCCGAACACACCCCACCGCAGGTGTTACCAAGGCCCAGCGAGCAATAGGTGCCAGCTGCACAATCAGCGTTGGAAAAACACTCATCATCCAGACCTGAAAGGCCGGTCAGAACGTCTTCACACGCCTGAAACACCAGGCGTGGCGATTCAAAAGCAGCGCTAATTTCACCGCATTGCGCGTTCCCAATAGCGAGATCACAGAACGGAATTTCATCAGGGAAAAACTGCGACCGACCGTCGGTAACGGCCGCCGAGTATCCCGCGATCGGATTCCGATTGAAGAAATTCTGCATGCAGTCGCCCTTGGTGCGCATGCCAGACTGGATGACCTTGGTTGCCACAAAGTAGTCGGTGCGACAGGTGACCACTTTTTCGCAGAACGCGTCGACCATGTCGTAAACAAAAATCTCGACCGGGTCGGAGGCCGGTTTCGGCGGAATCACCCCATCGTAATCACGCAAATCTTCAGCCTGAACGGTGTCGTAGATGTCTTCCACGAGGTTATTCGTGGTGTTGTTGGGATTATTATTGGTCCCATTATTCGTCGTGTTGTTATTCGACGTTGTTCCGTTATTGGTCGCGTTATTCGACCCATTATTCACGGTGTTATTCGGATTGGTATTATTGGTATTCGAAACGTTATTGCTGATCAGCGCGGCTTTGTTATCACCGCAAGCGACCAAGAAAACAAACGCGGTGGCCAGCGACCATCGTTGCCAGTTCATGAAGGAGCTCCAAGTCTGTTGAGTTCGGAAGAATTTGAAGGAATTCTGGCTGGAAGTGAGGTGCGATGCAAGCCTCAGTCGCTCATCACTGTATGTGTGATGGTCTGATTCGATTCAGAATCGGGCAGCGAGAGAACCTGCATGAATTGACCGTTTCGGCTGTACTCACGCATTTGCGCTTCCTGCCCTTTGAACTCAACCAAACCGCGGAGCTTCTCCATGACCACACTCGATTCGGTCTCTTCCCAGCCACGGCCCACCAGCGCGCGATCGTAGAACTGAACCTGTTGAGAGGCGTCTGCTGACCCGACGAAGACATTATTTCGATAGGCTTTTTCGCCGCCGAGATCTTCAAAGTTGGTCAATCGTATGCACCCGGGGCACGCCGGAACTTCCACGTCCGTATTCACGTCTGCGACTTTTGCCCCTGGAATCATCTTTTCGTAATCGAAACCCTTATCGCTCCACGAACTCGTCACGAGGGTGTTTTCACCGTCACGATTGATCTCGATATACTTGTGAGCGTCGAAGAGCTTCCAAGGCGCCTTTCCCTTGTTATCATTGAAGTTCTTAACAAGGTCTTCCTCTGTTTTTGTCGGACCTGTGGATTCTACGCCGCCCAGCAAAATGCTGTCCGGTGAGATCACCATCGGCACGACACCACCGCTTAGGGACGCTTTAAACATCCGGTCAGAGTTTTCCTCGGTGACCCCGGTGAAAATTTCTGGATTGAGGCCCTGTTCGTAGAATTCGCGCTCGTATTTCTCCATCACCACAAGTGGCTCTTCTTTGTGGATGGCCGACGAGAAGAACACCGTGTTGCCGTTCAAGTTATAAACCTCTGGCGCGTTATGACCGAGGTCTTGGAGCCCAGCGACAAATTTTTCGGTCGACGTACGATCGGCAAAATCCAATGAAAGGATATCAGCCTCAGATTTCGGGACCTCAATGCTCTTATCAAAGACGCCAAATCCGAAAGCGATCGCAGCCACAGTGGCACCCGTGAGAGTGATCTTAGCGGCGTTGATGAGTGGTTTTATGAAATTCATCTTTGCCTCACGGGAACGGGATGGTTGGAACACTGACACTGCCACCAGGGTAAGGCTGGCTCCACTTGATTCCGAGAATCTCTTTGTAGGGCTTCTGCCCTTCCATCGTCAGACGCACCACGCCCGTCGGGACCGCAGCTGCCTCAAACCCTTTAAGGGGATACGGTGGTACCAACGTGTTGAAATGAGCTCTCATCGGCATACCGTAACCAGCGACATTCATGTTGTCGGTGGCGAAACCGACCACGGCGCCATAACGCTGACCCGCGGCCATCGCAGGTCGCACGCCTGATCCCGACAGGAGGCCGTTGATGGCACCAAGCGCGCCTCCGCCCGAACCACTGAAATTCCCGATGCTTTCGTCCACCAGATCTTTGGTCAACTTCGACCCACCAATGATGGTGGAGGAGTTCGAAGACCGGTATCCCTCGATATATCTCATTTTCACGACCGCATCGATCGGTGCGGTCCGAGCTGCAGACTCGCCCCAATGGCCCTTCAAGCCCATGCCCAGATAGGTGGTGCCCTCAGCGGCCATGACAAGGGTCCGTTGCACCGTCGTTTGGTGAATGGGCTTGTTGCCATAGAGCAATCCGGCTCCCGCTATCCCAGCACCGATGGTGGGTTGCATAAAGGGTGACCAACGAGTCTTACTTGAGGGAATCGCGAGTTCAAACGTATTGCGATGTGCGCGAGCCCATGTCTTGACCGACTTCTCGTTGAAAAGTCCCAATTGCAGGGTTCCCACAAAACACATGATGAAAATAGGAAGCGTGATCACAAACTCCGTGATCGTCGTGCCGGATTCATCATCCAATAATCTCAAGATGGGGTTTTTCATTTCGCGATCCCCTCGATAGTGGAGTGCCCAAACCCGCGTGTTGCGCGTTCCATGTTGGCGAAGTCCTGCAGTGCAGAAGTGACGCCAGAAACGCTTCCCATTCCGATGAGTGACGAGAGTGCCATGTACGGAAGAACGTCATGATAGGACTGATTGAGATCAAAGCCGGCCTCCTGCCACTCCCCTGGCAGCGCCACCGGACGAAGCCGTGCGGTCCAGCTTGGACGGAACGAGTTGGGATCTCCATTCTGGTAGGTCATCTCGGCGCGAGCCAAAGACCACGACCCCGATGTGCGATAACCAAAGGAATCCACGACGCCGAGTTGGTTTTTGTATTCCTTCTTCATGAACATGTACTTCTGACGATCGTCCCTAAACTTCTCGGGGCGATTGCCATAGGCGTAGACCAAATTCGAGGTCGCGGTCGTCCACGCGGATTGGGTAGGAAATTTGCGGAAGACCCAGGGCTTCCCTTCGTCGCCCATTTTTGCTGTCGTCTGCCAGAAGCCCAGAGGAAACGCGAGCATCCCAAGACCATAAGCACGGGTAGTCTTCGCTCCCAGGCTTGAGCGATTCTTGTGGTGCAATGAGTTGGCCAAATGCTCAACCATATAGGCTCCGTCACCGAGCATATTATCCCAGAGCAAATCTCCCCAATAATTTCCGCGTTCATAGGGGAACACATCGACCATGCCGGCCGTGGTGAACAGACCCCCCAGGCCAATGCCTGCCATGAACGAGCGAAGGGCGTTCATGATATTCGGAATGGGCCCGATCATCACTCCCGGAGGTGGAGGGAAGCTGGCTGTCGTCGTAGCGCCGTTGCGCATGCCACGAACAATGCCTTCCGAGAACGACCACCAAGGTGCAAGCCACATCATGTATTGTTGGTAGTTGTCCAAGGCCTTGATGTCTTTGGCGTGATAGGTCTTTGCAGCACCGCTCCCAAAGATTCCAAAAATCCCAGTTAACTTGCGATAATCCATCACGGTCTCAACGGCCAACATGGCCGTGTTGATCGCAGCATCAATACAGATGTCCGGCCGGTACCATTTGCACTTACTCCAGCGCCACGCGACCCAAGCCACGTAGCCGTAATACATCCCCAGATACATCGACTGAATGCCGATGATCGAACGTTTGGCAACATTGGTGTACGCGATCATATTTGCGGCGCGTGCCTTAACCGATGACTGCGAAAAAGCGGCGGCATCGGCCGAGGCCTGCAATTCCACTTTGTCACGAGCGCCTTTGCCGGCATCGATGATGACCCAAGCCAACATCATGATGATTAGGATCGCCGCAAGAGAGAGCAAAAAGACGGCTCCGCCTTCTTCACGGTGAAATCTCTGGGTCCACGACTGAATCGACTTCATGGAATACCTCATCGTGGATACTGCGCGTTGGCGGGCACTTGAGCTGGGAAATGAAATTCCCGGAAGATGGGTCGGTAATAACCGAAACGTCCCATCACTGTCGAAGGTTGCCCAAAGAGCTGGGGCACCAATGGCATCGCGATCTGATGTTGGTAGATCACGACCGCACCAGCACGTCCCAGCAAAACGGCGGGAATCACAGTGGTGGCGTGATACGCCCACGTCAGTTTTCGAACCGAACGCGTGCGAAACGACGTGCCGTCCAGAGAGCGCCAGAGAGACAAATGCGCACGGTCGCCCTGCCTGAGAACACCGCCAATATCTTCAAGCTCCATGGCGTAAACGAGCGGTTTAGCCACAGCCCCCTGATCGCTGACCAAAAGCGGCAATTGCTGCGCAAGCATGCCGGCACGGGCTTCCTTAAGAGACGACGAAACGGTGAAATAGGGATCGTGAAAATAATCGCCGGGAGCAACGGGCGCGAGCGACATCGCTGCAGCAACACGCGCTTTGCTCATCACCGTGGTGTACGAGACTCCGGACCGGTTTCCCTGCATCTCGCCGGCCCAAACCCAAGTGGCACGTGCGGCCTGAAATGTCGCAAGGTTGGTCAAGACGCCGGCAATGCTCGTGATCGACAGCTGCATAATGCCCATCGAAAGCATCATCCAAACGGGCAAAATGATCAGAGTCTCGGTGATGGCTGTGCCACGAGATACCCGTATCGTGCGCAATTTATGCTGACGAGCACGTGTACGAATCAAACGATAGGAGATGAATAACAACGCCCAAATGCAGGCGGCCAAAAGAATATGAATGATGAGGTCGGATACGCTAAAAACCCGAAATTCTGGGACCTTCATTGCCGAGACATACGCTTCGACCACGCTCATGTCCAAGAATGGAGCAGTGGACACAAGTGTGACTGATATCACCCCAAGAAGGTGTATCCACACCGTCGCTACGCCGCGCGTTAGCCAGGATGCCTTCATCATAATTTTCTCGTGTAGTTATTCTTCATAGAAACTAACGCAAGAATCATTCCGTTTCTTGTCGCACAGATAACATCACGAAATCCTGTGATCACCTGCGCCTTCGTGTCACATGTCGATGCCTCATTTATCATCGCGTTGTTCTCCCAGAAACTCCTCGACCGTGATCCCGCCGGCGTCATTTTCCACTCCGGCATCCAAGCCGTCGACGTTGACCGCGGACTGGTCCAGGTTCTTGTCCTTCGCGATGAGGTTCATGCTGGCCATATTTTGTTTCGAGAAAATTTCGTCCACGTCACCACCGGACTCTTCGATCGCCTTGCGCACTTTCGGGTCCAGACCGCCGTTTCCGCCTTTCAGGTAGACCTCGACCATGCCCTTGTTCATGCCGCTCCTCATGGGGGAGCCGGCAATCAGGTCATACATTTCGCTGGTTTGCGAACGTTTCAAATCACCCAACTGACGGCGAACATCTTGTGCCATCGCCGGAGGAAGGTCGGACAGCGCATCTTCGTTCTGATCGGAACCGGTGAACTCCGAGATCCGGTCCATCCACTTTTCCTGACTGTCGCCTATCGCGATCTGACGATCGAGCTCCTGCTGGGTCAGGCGAGTGATGGCGCTATGAATAATGGTCGATGCCATCGTGGTTGCAGTCTGAAACGCATATTTCTGGATTCGATCGCAAACAGCTGAAGTGGTCACCAAACCTTCTTTGTTGCCCTCAAGCGCGTCGATACAAGCCCCCGACCAGACACTCAAAGCCTGATCGCCTTCGGCCATTCCACATCCCTGCAACGACACGGCGGTGTTCAGCATGCTGGCTGTTTCCGACGCGTTCTTGCTCTCGACGATCACTCGGCAACCAAGACTCAAGCCCCACTGACGCATCAGTGGAGTGTCCGTAATCTTCTTGAACACGCCCGTCGTTTTTGTGCTGTAGGTCATGTTGGTCAACCCGCGGAAAAGCGACTCGGCGACAAGCGGGTCGATTTCACTCGGGTTTCCAAGGGCTTGGAGCTGCTTCAGCGGGGATGGGTACGTGGTGGAAAAGGCCTCCATGGCACATAGCTTCACAGCTTCATGTTGGGCCGTCGTGGCGATCCGCAACAACCTTGCCGGTGCATCCGTGCTTTGAACCTGACTTAGGATTTGAAGATGCGGCAACAACCCACAAGCATTGGGGGTGTTTGCTTTTAGGATTCTTTCTTCCCATTCCTGCGCAATCTGCCGGCGTAAGAGCTCCGTTGCATCGGTGCCCTCAATATCCCGCAACAAACAGGACGACACGACTTCCGGACGCTTCATCAGCTCTGGCAGCTGCGTTCGAACAGAATCGTACCCCCGTGAGACCAACGCAACACACGCCGCATTGGCGACATCGCCGTCGAGGTCTTCAATCGCCCTCACAATCGATGAACCAGGAATAGCGCTTCCCGCGATTTCGAGAACCGCGATGCGCGTCTCAGGAATGGCCCACAAATAAAGCGGAGCCCCGCATAACAGGCTCATAAAGAACGCCGCTGCAGTTTTTCCAGGGGATTGGGTCCAAAGCCCAATCAATAGGGTCAGTGGCAACACCACAAAGAGGCCGTACTGAGTCCCCACCCAGACAATTCCTTCCCAATGCCAAGCCGTCAAAACAAGAACAAGCACCATGGCGCTGAGGCTCATGGTGCTTGTGATTCCCACGACACTTGACATGGGGGAGTTGGAGGGCTGTTCAGACATTCATCACTCGTAAGTGAGCGTTACGTTGTTTTCCTTGTACGTTCCACCACCCAACATATGAGTTCGGCTGCCTCGCTTGAGCGAGAAGCGCGCCTTGCCGCTTCCGTTGCAAGCGCCAGGACTGTTGGATTGCACCAACACGATCACGTCACCTGGCATCAACGAACGGCCGAATTTGATTTCTGTGCGGCCGGTCAAGCCGGCAACTTTCGCTGACCTCAAAGGACAAGTCGAATCGGGCTTACCTCGCAGAGCACTTGGACCCGAGGTCGCACAAAACGTACTCGTTCGCGGAACGGTGAATCCTGCGCGTGGATTTGGAGGAATGGTGCGGGTTACACAGATCGAGTCCACGTCGTAACCGCTGATATCGTCGTAGCCCGACGAATCATCAATGGGCTCGATCACGAGCGTGTCGTAGGCACTTGAATCGAGGCAAAAGCCTTCCCATTTGCCCGATGCCATCTCGAACTTACGCGTCGAAACTTCAGCACACGGACCGTCTCCGGGACACGAGATATTCTTGGTCCAAGACCAGAGACGAAGGTCGACCTCAAATTGAAGTCGAGCTTCGGCCTTGCCATAGATTTCGACCGCTGCCTCAGCACACGCCTTGGGATCGGAAGACACCTGCAATGGACGGTAGGTGACCGAACCTTCCATGATGCCTTTGATTTCAGCGCCGCGGAGTTTGACCACACCGGCTGCGGCGCTAAGGCTGAACGCTACACCAAGCTCAAACCCTGCAGAGCCTTCCAGCTTCGCGTCATAATCAAATTCTCGCTTGGTGAATCGTCCACCTGTTCCCGTGATTGGGACACGAATATTGGGAATGGCAAAGACACCTGTAAGGCGCTGACGAGGTTTATTGATGTACTCAAAACCAAACGGAATGGTGCGCGAAAACTCGTACTGGACTTCGCCAGAAACTTCACCCGTAGCCTTGATCTCTGCGGTGAGCTGACCAAATGCTTCGACCGTCACACTCAGCCCCGTGGCTCCCAGTGGCACCACACCCAACGTCCGTCTAAACAAAGACTTAGGCTCAGGGCTCCAAAGTGGCACGCTCTTCGTAATCTTGGCCTGCATGTTCGCTTTCGCTGTGAACGTCGTCTCGGCATAAGCCGCGAGACGGTCAATGCAAAAATCGTAGTCGTCTCCAGGGTTCGTGCAGCGGTAGGAGCTGTTGAAACGCCCAACTCGTCCTTCGAATACGCCTTTCATGGTCGCCGGAATTCGAACATTTCCGTCGAACTTGAAATTGCCCGACGGGCCGCTCGAGGCGCGCACCGTGAAATCACTGAAGATCCGCATGTCAACGAGTGTGAGCGGGTCGTAGCGGACGACATTTCCGAAATCGTCGTAAACGGGTTCTTCACGAACGATGATGTCTTCAGGAGTTTCGGCGAGTCCTGTGGTCGACATTTCCCATGGAATACGGAAATTGCCCCAGACGACGCGCCCGAGATCGACTTCCGACACCTCATAGGTCCAAACGTCGTTCTGTTTGTCGATCCGATCGACCATGAATCCAACGCCCTTCACGAACACGACGTCATCAACACCAACAGGCTCAAACGCTTCCCATGCGGGAGGAAGCACGGTCACCGATGACGAATGCGGATCGACCACCATGTAAGGATTGACAGCCTCGGCCATCTCCCAAACATCGACGCCAGGACGCAATTCAATGCCATCGGGCATTTCTACGATTTGGTCCTTAATGTCGTCGATCGGCAAGGTCTCCACGACGGCGACAGCCGCGGGAGAGTCTTTCTGCAACGGTGCTTCGCCGCCCATTTCGCCACAACTAATAAGCGAGAATGCGGTCGTCGTGAGCGCGAGAATCGGCAGCAAATGCTGGCGCATCGGCGTCTCCAAGGTTGGAATCAAGTTAAGTTGAATTACTTTCTAACGGCAGAATACCACAATGCTACAAACCCGCAATATGGGGTGTTTGCCGCAACTTCCGCGAATACGCGGGGTCAATTGACCCCGATCGCCTTTTGACGATCTTCCATCGACCACTCGTACGTCAGGTCTTTGATTCTCCTGATTCGCTGCCCTGCAGCATCTCGCTCGAAAGTGCGGAATCGGTGATTATCCTCCGTTGGTATCTGGTTTTCTCTCGATCACCCATGAGGGTTGGTTATGACCTACCGAAATTCACCGAATCGTTTGTCTCAAAGCGTGCCGCTACATGTCGCTCAACGAATCGAAGCTGAGAGAGATGCTCTTGCCGAGGAAGTGAGGCGTCTGCGCGGTGCCGAGCACGGTGCGGATCAGTTGGATGCCGAAGTCGTGCGTTTGCGAAACGAGAATCAGCGACTGGCCGCCCAGCTCGAAGAGGCCTCGTTTGAGGGCCATCGATTAGAGAGCCTTGAGGCGGAGAACCAGCATTTGACGGAGGCTCTATCGCAGGCCCATATCACCACGCCGAGTCCTGTCGGTGACGAGAATGCCATCAAGCAGCTCTCACGCCGAATTCAGGAATTGGAAGGCGACCTCTCGCGCTCGCATCGTCGGGCCGAATCAGAGGTCGAGGCCGCACGCCGAGATCAGCGCGCAAAGCTCTTGGCGGGTCTGGGCGACGTGCTCGATTCCACCGACCTGGCTTTGCGAATGAACCCGGGTACAGGCGCATGGCGAGACGGTTTGCTGGCGATTCGCGACCAACTCTTGCGTTTCATCACGTCGAATGGGGCAAAATTGACCGGCGAAGTTGGAGACACCCTCGATCCGCATCTGCATGAGGCGATCGCGATGGTTGAATCTCCCTATTCCCGCGGTCAGATCGCCGAAGTTCATCGACACGGTATCGTGTTGGAGGATGGGACAGTGGCGCGCACCGCTTTGGTCGCCGTGTCCACCTAACATCAGTCCGGATAATGCAGTTCACGGGCTTTTTTGCCCTCACGAACCACCAAATCCCTCAAAGAAAGATCGAATTCGATCCAGGCCTCTTGGACGTGTGCCGGAACCTGATGGTCTTGCAGGACGTCAACCAAGATTTGATGCCGCCGATCAAAATGCCCCGGTAGAATGGGGAGCAAATCGTGCGCTCGGCGAATAGACGGTCCTTCGTAAACTCCACCGCGGTCGCCAAGATGCGCATTCAAATAGTCGTATTGGCTTTGAATAAGCCGCGATTTATCATGGGGTTGAAAGAAAAAACCGATCATCATGTCAGCAAAAAGCCGCTCATAGAGATCATGTATGATCTCCGACAAGACGGCTTCACCGCCCACTTCCCGGGCGAGATTCCATGACGGCGCACTCATTTCGGAACTGGTTTCAGGAATGCTCGGCCGTCCTTAACCACCACCTGAAAGTCTACATCGGCGGCTCCACGCGACTGCCGTAGCTGGTCACGTTGCGTCTGCATCGATTGACGGACCTGATCGTAGGAAAGCCCTTGAGTTGATTCGTTGAGTTGCCGTTTTGTGGCAATCAACTTGTCATAGACTTGGCGGGCCTCGTCCTCTTGGGGAGCCGGACGTTGGACAACTCGCTGGGCCCCTGTTGACCGCTGAATCGTCCTTTGACCTGCCGCCGCAGGTGCTGGCGCCGCGCCTTCGCGATCCGCCTCAATTTTTGCCTTCATCGCGGCGAGTTTGCGAAGTTTATCCATATCCGCGCCGCGGATTTCGTTGGCAGCGGGTGCCGAGTCGCTACGATTCAATCGAGTCTTAAGTCGATC
>JBFFMO010000026.1:0-14957 GCA_041554035.1 Allomicrovenator sp.
AAATCGCGACTCTGATTTCAGCGCTGGGTTGTGGCATCGGTTCCGAGCATTTCGACATCGAAAAACTTCGTTACCATCATATCATCCTGATGACCGATGCTGACGTCGACGGAAGCCATATTCGTACGCTTTTGTTGACGTTCTTCTACCGTCAGATGCCGTCGCTCATCGAGCGTGGATACCTCTACATCGCGCAGCCGCCACTCTACGGTGTGAAGCGCGGTCGTAAGACCACGTACATCAAAGACGAGGGCGCCATGGAGCGATTCCTGGTTTCGAATGTCGTCGATAACGTGTCGATTCAGGGCGTGAACGGCGATGTCATCACGGGCGCCGAACTCGAAGTGTTGATCACTGAGATGTCCGATTATAAACGCGCCATGAAACGACTTGAGCGTCGTTGTGACCCGCGCCTTCTGCGCGAATGCGTTCGTGAAGGCCTTACGGTTGAAGATCTTGGCAACGAGTCGGCTTTGACCGAGCGTATGAAAAATATGCTCGAAAGAATGCGTACACTCTATTCGAATGCACGTTGGTCGATGCCGGTGATCGAGCCAAACGAAGCACTCGATGATCTCTTTGACGCAGTGTGGAGCACTCGTGTTGCTGGGACCGCCATCGAAACGCGCATCGACCGCAGCTTGGTCTCGGGTACGGACTTCAAACGTCTTACCAGCGTCTGGGGCAAGCTCAACAACCTTGGATTCCCGGTCACCGTTGCGACAGGCAAAGAAAACCCACCGGCATTTGATCACGTGGATTCCTTGCTTGATGCCATCTTTGCCGAAGGCAAACGCGGGCAGACCATCCAGCGCTACAAAGGTCTGGGTGAAATGAACGCCGACCAACTTTGGGACACCACGATGGATCCAACGGCTCGTACGTTGCTTCAGGTGCGTGTTGAGGATGCGGTCGAAGCCGACCAAATCTTTACGGTCCTGATGGGCGACCAGGTTGAACCTCGTCGTGAGTTCATCGAAACCAACGCGCTCAACGTGCGAAACCTGGACATTTGAGGCCTGAATTGGAGAAGTTACGACTTATCCATGATTCCGAGGTCGAGACCGAGCTTGGCAAAGATGGCGTTCACGTTCATCGCTACGCGCTGAACATGCCCGGTCTTTACCTCTTTGTCGGCGTGGCGATCGCGGCCTACGTGGGTTGCGGCGTGCTCTGGTTCGGCGGATTCATGTCCGAACCTGGCGGACTCTTCGGGTTTGTCTTCGCGCTGATCGCCGGCATCGTCCTGTCGTTGAACGTTTCGTATTGGAAAGGCATCGGAGACAAACGCTTCGTTGCCCTTTCGGACGACTATTTGATGGTCGGCGAAGACAAGACCAAGATGTGGCAGATTTCATGGGAGCTCCTGGACGCTGAAAAACTCGGGCTCGCCGGAATGGCGGTGTCCAAAGCGCAGGGCAAGCTCACGATTCTGGTCGCCGGCGAGCGCATTCCTCTGCTGCTTTACAGCCCGTTTGCCCATCTTGAGGACCCGCAGGGGTTCATGCTCGGAGTCCTGACGCGTTTGGACTCAAATTCCAAAGAATCGGAAGATTCCGCGGCGGAATGAGGTTCGATAACCATGAAAAAGATGGTGCTCATTCTTACGGCGCTTGGCCTCACGGCTTGCCCACCTCAAAAACCTGAAGACACAACGCGCGATGTCGCTCGTTCCAATGCCAAAGACCGCTCGGAGCCCGTCGCAAGCATCGATGGGCAGCCGCTGACCTTGTCTGAATTTGAACGTCGGATCTCGCATGTTCCGGTGAGTGCTCGATCTCGTTTTGGCTCAATCGAGGCGCGAAAGGGCTTCTTGGAGGCTCAGGTTCAGTTTGAAGTGCTGGCCCTTCGCGCCGAACGTGAAGGTCTGGGTTCCTCGCCCTTGACCCGCGACGAGATGAAAGAGGCCCTGGCTGACGAGTTGATCGACGAGGCTTTGCGGAAAAACGTTCGTGCGACCGATATCAGTCAGGAAGCGATCCAAGCCTATTATGAGGCTCATAAAGCCGATTTCTCAAAGCCGGTTCGCCGTGACGTCGTGGCGATCTTTCAGGATACCGAACAAGACGCCAACACCTTGCGCGACTCCTTAAACGCCATCGAGTACGCGGACGACAAGCAGCGCATCTATACGTTTCGTACGGTCGCCGACAGCAACACCATTTTTGTCGATCAGCGTAAAAAAGGTGGCGCCATCGGTGAGCTGGCCGACCCTCAGGCCACTCAGGCCGCGTCCGGTCGCTATGCATCACTCGCTGCGCCTGCTTTTGCTCTGGAAAAGCCGGGGGATTTTTCACCGGTTGTTCCGTTCGAGAAGTACTTTGTGTTCTTGACCTACCTGAGTGAGAAGCCCGCAGAAGTTCAGGAGCTATCAAGTGTTGAGGACGAAATCCGGCAGACCCTGCACGAGCAGGCGCGGGTAGCCGCACTTGAAGCTTTTGAGGCTGAAGTCTTAGGAAAGGCCAAAGTCGATGTGAATCAGGCGGCACTCAAGCTCATCAAGCCACCGGTCGCCGAAAAGCCCATGTCTCGTGAAGCGCTCGATGCTTTTGGCGCCGCTCTAGGTTATGACACCCGTGAGGCCCGCTGAGGTTTGACGTGTCGTACAAAAACGATGACCATCGCGCCGCGCTGCTGGAAACAAGGATCGATATGAAACGCTGGATAATTGCAGGTCTTTTGGTTGGAGCATTTGGTGCTACCCCAGCCCAAGCTGCGCTGATTGATTGCATCGTGGCTCATATCAACGACGAAATCGTGACGCAGTCCGATGTTCGCAAGTCGATGATCCCTTATCTTCTGCAGAATAACGAAAATCCTGCGGTCTTGAAGGACCCTGCCCGTGCTGCTGAGGTGATGGAGGCGGCTCTTCAGGACTTGATCGAGCGCAAGTTGCTCGAACAAGAAGCTCAAAAGATCGATTATACGGTGCCGGACGAAGACCTCGACAAGTGGCTTGAGTTCACGCGCAGCCAGCAGAAGCTCAGCGAAGACCAGTTTCGCGAGGTCATCGAACAACAAGGCATCTCGTTTGCCGATTACCGAGAAATGGTCCGCTCAAACCTGTTGAAGGTCCGGATCGTCAACATCAAGGTCGGATCGCAGATTACGATCACCGATCCCGCAGTGGATGCGGCGTACAAAGAAAAATTCGGCTCGGCGACCGGTGAGATTCCTTACCGCACGATTTCGCATATCTTAATTCGCCCGACCGATGATTTGGCTGAATCACGTGCCGCGGCTTTTGGTCGCGCCAAAGAAATCCGCAAGCGTATTGCGGCAGGCGAGCCTTTTCCAGACGTTGCAGCGGCTGTGAGCGAAGGTCCATCCGGCGAAAAGAAAGGCCTTCTGGGGACGTACCGTAAGGGCGAACTGGACGCGACCTTTGAAGCGGCCGCGTTTGCGTTGCCGATCGGCGAGACGTCTCAGCCCGTGGAAACCAAATTTGGCTACCACCTGATTTTTGTCAGCGCTGAAGAGATGCGCCCCGACCCTGAGGTCGATCAACGAAAAGAGTTGATCCGCGCCGAATTAAGAAACGTCGAGCTTGAGCGCTTGCTCAAGCAGTATATGTCCCAACTCAGAACCAAAGCGTTCTTAGAGGTCAAGCCACTGTGCTCCGCGTACTGATCACTGCAGGTGACCCAGCAGGCATCGGACCTGAGGTCGTTTTGAAGGCCATGCAGACGCCGATTCCCGGAGTGGAGTTGGTGGCTGTGGGCTCGAAGACCATCTTCGACAGGGTCGCTCAGGCTCTGGACTGTCCGGTGGTCGGAAATATTCTGGATGTCGACTCAAGCCTGAGCGGGATCGCCGATCCAACAAAAATTCTTCCGGGAGTCATGTCCGCCGAAGGAGCCCATATCCAGCGGGCATCGTTTTTGGCTGCGGTCGAGGAAGTCGCGGCCGGTCGTGCCGACGCCGTTGTCACCGCACCCTGGACCAAGGCGTTGATGCCGTTGATCGGCGAGCTCGCCGTTGGCCATACCGAAATCCTGGCCGAGCGCTTTAAGGCCCCCAATCACGTGATGATGCTGGCCGGTCCGCGGCTGCGTGTTTCTTTGGTCACCACACATACGTCTTTGCGAGAAGTTCCCGACAAGGTCACGCGTGAGCGAATTGAGTCCGTGACGCGAACCACTGTGGGCGAGCTGAAGCGACTTTATGGCGTTGCTCACCCACGGGTTGCTGTTTTGGCTCTAAATCCCCACGCAGGGGAATTAGGGGCCATGGGCCGCGAAGAAATCGATGTGATTAAACCTACCATCGATGCGCTGGCCGCCGAGTTCGCGGGGAAGGCTGAAATCACCGGTCCCTATCCAGCCGACACGTTGTTTTCACGTTATGCTTCGGGCGCGACGCCCTTTGATGCGGTCGTGTGCATGTATCACGATCAGGGTTTGATTCCGTTGAAGACCCTTCATTTTGGCGAGGCGATCAACATCACCCTGGGGCTGCCGATTCTACGGACTTCGGTTGACCACGGCAGCGCGTATGATATCGCGTGGCAAGGAAAAGCCGACGCCGGCTCGATGCGATACGCGATTGAGTCTGCGGTTGCGATGGCAGAGAGGCTTCAATGAGTGTTCGCACAGAAAAAAACGGTCGGGTTTGGACCGTAATCCTGGACCGTCCCGAGGCACGAAATGCTGTCGATCGCGAACACGCTGAGGCCTTGGCAGAGGCTTTTCGTGCGTTTGAAGCTGCCGAAGACGCGCATGTGGCGGTGTTATTCGGCGCAGGCGGCACGTTTTGCGCGGGGGCAGACCTGAAGGCCGTGGCTTCAGGAGAAGGCATGAACCGCCTTGAGCCCGATGGAGACGGCCCAATGGGTATTTCTCGGATGCAACTAAAGAAGCCTGTGATCGCGGCGATGACAGGTTATGCGGTGGCCGGTGGCCTCGAACTCGCGCTTTGGTGTGATTTACGGGTTGCAGAAGAAGATGCAGTGTTGGGCGTGTTTTGCCGGAAATGGGGCGTGCCCTTGATCGATGGTGGGACCTTTCGGTTGCCCCGAATCATTGGACAGGGCCGTGCTCTGGACTTGATTCTGACAGGGCGAGCCGTGAGCGCGGAAGAGTCGTTGTCGATGGGATTGGTGAACCGAGTGGTGCCCAATGGAAGTGCCAGAGAATCGGCGGAGGCTCTTGCGCATCAAATAGCTGAGTTCCCTCAATTATGTCTTCGTGCAGACCGCACATCGACGTATCGGGCCTTTGATGCCGACGAAAAAACGGCACTTTCACGTGAATTCGATCTTGGGGCGGCCATACTGAACGTCGAGTCCATCGCCGGAGCAAAACGGTTCGTCGACAAAGATAGATGATGGCTTCCCATGCGTTTGTTTGCACATAAACGTAATAATTGGGATAATTTAGCAGTTTTTGTGCAACTTGGTGTGAACGTCTTGTTTGTAGTTTGGGACCTGTCACTCTGCAAAGACTTGGCACGCTTCGTTCCAAAAAAAAGGTTTTCAAGGTACCCAATCTATGCGTCGCGCTTTGGTGGTTTCACAGTCAATTTCGATGTCCGACGTCGCCCAGCGAGTCTTTCGAGGACTTGGTATTGGGGCAACTCACGTCTCGAATCCAAGCCTTCTGCCAGCGGTAGTCGAGGCGATCGGATTTGATGTGATTGTTTTCGACATGGATTTGGGAGAAGACGACCTTGCTCGATGCCGGCGAATGCAGCCGAAGGCTTTCCTGATCCTCGCCTCAAACACCCTCCTTGACCCTTCTGAATTCGCCGCACAGTACGTGATGCTTAAGCCATTGAATGTCGTGGTCCTTCAACGCGCGATGATCAATCTCGATTTGGCAGGGCTGAAAGTATCCAACAGTTGATTCATTGCTGAAACAGGATAGGGTTTCGTGAAATACGGAGCCCCAATGATGTCCCGCAATATCCTGTTTTTTGTCTTCCTGATGTCTTGTTCCGCCGACGGTTCTCGGCCGCCAGACACGGAACCCATCACACCGATACGAACCTGTGGGGTTGAACTGGAATTCAGTGGTCCGGCGACGGATGTGTCTGTTTCTGGTGAATTCAACGATTGGGGCGAAACCACGCTGTCCAAGAAAGACGACGTTTGGAGAGCGAATGTCGACGCTCCGCCTGGACGTTATGCGTATATCGTCAGGGTTGATGGCCTCGAATTGGACCCGCCAGCCTCGGCACCGACTCAATGGTATGAGGGCAAAGAGCTCTGGTCTGTGTCCTCGCCTGCTTGTGATGTGCCGCGATGGAACGCCACGAAGATCGAAGCTGACGGCCCGACCCTTCGTGCGTCTCTTGAGTTTCTCTCGGCCAATTCATCCAAGGCATTATTGGATCCGACGACCCTTCGCGTCACGGCCGGTGACGTTGAGCTTGGGGCAGACGCTCTGCTGATCAATGTGGAAACAGGTCGGGTTGAAGTGACCTACACCCCGCCCGTGGCTGGAAAATATTCGCTTCGAGTTGAGGGCAAAGATGCCGACGGCGTGGCCGCCGAGAACTCCGGATTCTGGCTCCCCATATGGGTTGAATGGGAATCGGCGTTCACCTGGCAAGATTCATTGATGTACCTGGCCTTCACCGACCGGTTTGCGAACTCTGACGACGTGACGCCTCCGTTGGCCGATCCGGCTTTGGATGGCATGGCCTCGTATCAGGGTGGGGATTTTGCCGGCGTCTTGGCGGCGATCGAGTCCGACTATTTTGAGGAGCTTGGCGTCAACACCCTCTGGCTCTCACCCACCTACGAAAACCCGGAAGGGGCTTATAGCGGGCGAGATGGTTCATTATATACCGGCTATCACGGCTACTGGCCTATCGATCCGCTGAAAGCCGAGACGTCATTTGGCGGCGATGAAGCGTTGTTGAAAGTCATCGAAGCGGCTCATGCCCGGGGGATGCGAATCGTTTTTGATATCGTCTTAAACCATGTGCATGAAGACCATATTTACTGCCAGGAATCGCCAGATTGGTGCACCACGACGTGTGTGTGTGGGACTCAGGATTGCGATTGGGAGGGGCCGAATGGCCGCGCGTTGGACTGTCAGTTTGCGCCGTATTTGCCGGACTTAAACTACCGCAATCCCGCCATCGTTGAGCGTGTGCTCGCCGATGTTCTGGCGCTGATGAACAAATTTGATGTCGATGGGCTTCGAATCGATGCCGCTAAACACATGGACCATGTGGTGATGCGCACGTTGCGGCAACGCCTCGATGACCTCGAAGATGTTGGCGTTGCGCCATTTTACCTGGTGGGTGAGACCTTCACCAACGACCGGGGTTTGATCATGGATTATGTGTCGGATGACGAGCTGCACGGTCAATTTGATTTCCCGCTTTTTTACGGCATCCGTGGTGCGTTTGCGGGCGGCGGTTCGTTTCGTGACCTCGACGGTGCGGCTGCGGCGAGTCAGCAATCCTATGGAACGGCTCTGGAATGGATGTCGCCCTTCCTTGGCAACCACGACATCCCGCGCATGGCGACCGAGATCGCGGGCAACGGGCAGGGACCATTTGGGGACACGCCAGATTTGATGGCAGAAGGTCCAGCGGACTCGATCACGGAGTGGAATATCATCAACCGCATGTCGATGGCGTTTTTGTTCACGCTGACCCAACCCGGCATTCCGTTGATTTATTATGGCGATGAAGTCGGTCTGGCCGGCGATGCCGACCCCGATAATCGACGTTTCATGCCGACCACACTGAACGCGAACCAGATTGAGTTGTTGAATCGAGTCAAACAGATCGGCCAATTGCGAAAACAGATTCCGGTGTTGCGCCACGGGACGCGCAAGGAGCTTTGGCTCGACGATTCGCTCTACATCTATGTTCGTGCGGGTGAGTCTGGCGATGCTGCGATCATTGCCATGAATAAGGGCGATACGGCTCGCTCAGAGTCGATCACCATTCCGTCGGCTTTGGGATTGGCAGGCAAGGCTCTGAAGGGCGCGAATAATCCCGACAAAAGCGTGCTCGTCATCGACGGCAAGATTCAGGTTCAGCTCAATCCCTGGGAGTACCTGATTCTGGTGCCTGAGCAGTGAGCGGTTGGCAGTGAGCAGTGAGCCGTTACAAAATCGTGGTTTTCTAGCTTCCGGCCAGATGCAAAAAATGCATCGGCCACTCCACTTTGCTGCATAAATTGCGTATCAGAGCGAGCTGGGTTTGTCGGCATCCATTGGGTTGAGCGCGTCTTACTTGCCTATAAGGAATTTCCTCGTCGTGTAGTGCGGTTGGTCCGGCAGTTGCAAAGTTACTCGGGCACAACCCAACGTTTCAGGGGAATCCCATGGTCCAGCCAAGTTACGTCATACCGTTCGAAAAACTCACCATTAACGATATCGGCATCGTGGGAGGAAAGAACGCCTCTCTCGGCGAGATGACGCAGGCGCTGTCGACAAAAGGGGTCAGGATTCCGCCTGGTTTTGCGGTGACCGCTCAAGCGTATCGGGCGTTTTTGGACC
The DNA here is from genome assembly GCA_041554035.1 of Allomicrovenator sp. Classification (GTDB taxonomy): domain Bacteria; phylum Myxococcota_A; class Bradymonadia; order Bradymonadales; family Bradymonadaceae; genus JBFFMO01. The sequence continues at coordinate 8,463 of JBFFMO010000026.1, forward strand.
ATAATAATCTGGTCCCCTTGATCAAGGGTTTACTGAGCGAGCGTGTGGCCGGAATGCCGCTGCACGAAATGGGATCGGCGATTCGCAGCGCGATCGAGGCCGGCTCCTACCCACAACTATTGAAAGACCAGATCGAGGCGTCGTATGCGGCCCTCTCGGCCCAACACAACGAAAAGGCTGTGGATGTGGCCGTGCGCAGCAGCGCGACGGCCGAAGATCTTCCCGATGCAAGTTTTGCCGGGCAACAAGAAAGCTATCTGAACGTGCAGGGGCTCGACGAGCTTTTTGAGACCACACGTCGGTGTTTTGCGTCGTTGTTTACCGATCGCGCGATCGTCTATCGCGAGATCAATGGCTACGACCACATGGACGTCGGCCTGTCTGTGGGTGTGCAGCTCATGGTGCGTTCGGATCGGGGCGGTTCGGGAGTCGCGTTTACGATCGACACCGAGAACGGTTTTCCTGGCGTGGTTGTGATCAATGCCGCATGGGGACTGGGCGAAAACGTGGTGAAAGGCGTCGTGAATCCCGATGAGTTTCGGGTCTTCAAGCCGCTCCTCGACCGCGAAGAATTGCGACCGATTCTGTCACGTCGATTGGGCTCGAAGTTGATCAAAATGGTCTACGCAAGTGACGGTGAGCGAACCGTGAACGTCGATACGACTTGCGCTGAGCGCGGATGTTTTGTGCTCGATGATCCCAAGATCTTGGAGCTCGCTCGCTTCTGCAAAACCATCGAAGACCATTACGGCCGGGCCATGGATGTGGAGTGGGCGTTCGATAGTGAAGACGGTGTGATGTACATCGTTCAAGCTCGTTCCGAGACCGTACAATCTCACGTGCTGGCGACTCAGGCGCTCAAGACTTACGAGGTCAAATCGAGCGCTGAACCGATCGTTCGTGGTGTGTCCATTGGCAGCGCGGTGGCTGCTGCCAAAGTGCAAATCATGAAGTCGATGGACGAGGCTGATCGTTTTGTCGACGGAAGTATTCTGGTCGCAAAGATGACTGACCCCGACTGGGTGCCCCTGATGAAACGGGCATCGGGCATCATCACCAACCAGGGCGGCCGGACGAGTCATGCGGCGATCGTCAGTCGAGAATTGGGCATCGCCGCAATCGTCGGGACCAACGATGCCACCACCGTATTGCGTGAGGGGCAGGAAATCACCATGACTCCCATGGGACAGGATGGTGTGGTTTATGACGGGATACTTCCCATCATCGAACACGTCATCGAGTTGGACGACCTTCCTGAAACCAATACCCATGTGATGCTCAATATCGCAGATCCCGATGCCGCCTATCGTTGGTGGAGACTGCCCGCGAAGGGCATCGGTTTGGCGCGGATCGAGTTCATCATCGATCACCTGATCAAGATTCATCCCATGGCGCTTTTGCACCTCGACGAGGTCAAAGATGATCGGGTGCGTGCCCAGATCGAGACGATGACTCACGATTACGGATCAAACAGGGCCGAATATTTTATCGACCGGCTTGCTCAGGGCGTGGCGAATATTGCCGCATCGCAATACCCCCATCCGGTGATTGTGCGGCTGAGTGATTTCAAATCCAACGAATATGCGGGATTGATTGGGGGCACGGATTTTGAGCCTCTGGAAGAAAACCCCATGATCGGATTTCGTGGGGCCTCACGTTATTACCATCCAAGATACCGAGAAGCGTTTGCACTTGAGGTTCAAGCGCTAAGGCGGGTTCGCGACGTGATCGGGATGGACAACGTGGTGGTCATGATTCCCTTCTGCCGCACGATTGAGGAAGCCGATTTGGTGCTCGCTGCGATGGCCGAAGACGGTCTGGAGCGCGGGAAAAACGGCCTGGAAGTCTTCGTGATGGCCGAGATTCCGAGCAATATTATTCTGGCCGAAGAGTTCGCCAAACGCTTTGATGGCTTTTCGATCGGAAGCAACGACTTGACCCAGTTGACCCTGGGTGTTGACCGAGATTCTGCGCTGCTTGCCGACTTGTTTGATGAAAGAAATGCTGCGGTCACGGAGTCGATTAAGGTGTTGATCGAGCGTGCCCATAAAACCCATACCCATGTTGGGATTTGCGGCCAGGCCCCAAGCGATCATCCTGATTTTGCACGATTCTTGGTCCAGTGTGGGATCGACTCGATTTCGGTCAATCCCGACAGCGTTGTTGGGGTCCTACGCGAAGTCGCTTCCGCAGAGGCCGACAGGAAGTCCTGAGCTCAGCCCGTTGCGATTGGTCCGCGAGCCTTACGGCTCGCTTGCGATTGGTCCGCGAGCCTTATGGTTCGCTTGCGATTGGTCCGCGAGCCTTATGGCTCGCTTGCGATGGGTCCGCGAGCCTTATGGCTCGCTTGTTGAATAATCGCAGGAAGCGCATGCAGGCCATAGGGCCTGCGCACCAAACACAGAATCGCAGTGCAGGCCATAGGGCCTGTGTACCGGTCGCACCACTCACTGCTCACCGCTCACCGCTCACCGCTCACTGCTCACCGCTCACCGCTCAGCAAATCTTGCCGTTCAATATTCACTGTGGTACTGATCATTTGTTCACGTGTTTGCGAGCAAGGTTGTATCATGGACGAGAATCTACGTATCAAAATTAGGGGTCTGATCGACCGCACTCAACGCGTTTTAGCCCGCGCAAACCCTGGCCCTTGGCAGGCATCGGACTCGGGATTTGTCAGCGATGCCGACGGCTTTGTGGTGTGTCATCTGACGGCACGGCGCGGTGCACAACGATGGGATTGGGAAAGAAACCCCAACACGCCGTTGATCGCCGAGGCACGAGTGCTTCTGCCCGAAATGAGCGATGTGCTGGTCGAGTTGACGCGACTTCTTGATGAGTTTGAGGCCGCGGAAAATCCCTCAGCTGCGAGTGATCTCTTCGATCGTCAACGAGCAACCCCGTAAGTCGGCTTCAGGGGCACGGCCTTCAAGCGTGAAGCTTCCGTCGGCATACCGAATGCCAAAATCCGAGGTCTGGATCGCAATCACACTGTCGATATTGGCCAAGTCATACCAGCGGATAAGCCCACGTGCGTTGGGCTCGTCGATCACTTCAAGGGTCACAGGATCGACCACTTCGACTCGTGCCCAAGGCGGCGCCACAAAATGCGCTTCCGTCCACGAAACACCGCGCACCATGTTGTCCGTATAAGCCTGACTCGAAAGCTCAGTCATGCTGTATTCGCTAAGGCGATGGGTTTCAGGAATACCCAGCCGCTCACCGAACAATTTGTAGAGGTCTTCTTTGGTCACTTCGCGCGTTCGACCCTTCAGGCCGCCGGTTTCGAGCACGCGAGACCCAGCTGGAAGCTTCCATTTCAGGTCGACGGTGTCGAAAAACTCGACGAAAGCGAAGGCGGTTCCAAGCAGGAATACCGGGCTTTTTGCATCGTCGAGCGCGTCGACAATCCCGTCGAAATCAAATTCGAATTCCTGACTTTCACGATCAAGCGCGATGAAAAAACCGCTGGTCAGCGGCCGGCCACATTTCTGCAGCAAATCGCCCATCATGAAGCTCAATGAGCTTTCAACCATATCACCAGGCGACGGGGTCAAGGCGAGCATCGTGAGGCGAGGTTCGGGCTGGCAGAAGGTGCGGAAGGGGCCCTCGATCGCGGCCCGATACACGTCCAACGATTTAAAGAAGTGTTTGCCGCGTTTGCCCTGCGTGGTTCCGCTGGTTTGAAACACGGCCTCGTGTTTGTCAGCCGTGGTCAGGTCCACAAACTTGAACGCATCGGTTGGCACAGCGGGGATTTCGCGCCATGACTTCACATCTGCCGGCAGCACGCCGCGTCCTTCACAAAAGCGTCGGTAGGCTTGGTTATGAGCAAATTGATGGGCAAAAATCTCGGTCGCAAACGCGTCGAAATCGTCCTCCCATGAGGTGCTTGGGTCACGTATGGCCGCGGCCAACCGTGCAGCTAAATCAGTCATCTGAGGTGCTGCATGGGAGCGCTGAAAGTCCGATCACCTTTTCGCCAGGCTCCAAATCGAGGAGTCGATCGCCCTTTGCGGGGCGACCCAGAAGGGCGAAATGGGTGGCGGGAACTCGCCAGTACCGGCCATGGCTTGTGCTGACCATCAGGTCACCAGAAGGATCGCAGGGCACGACCGCTGCGACTTTGTCGCCGTCGTCCAATTTGCAGGTCTGCATGCCCGAACCGCCACGACCTTGTTCGCGGTATTCATCGAGCCAGACGCGTTTGCAAAACCCAGCCCTGGTGATCAACGCAAATTGCTCGACATCGTCGGTGATGAATGCGCCCACAATTTCGTCATCGTCGCCGTCGAGCTTCATGACGTTCACGCCAACAGCCTTGCGGCCCATCGAGCGCATGTCTTCGCCGGCATCAAAATGAATGCCTTGCCCTTTGGCCGACGCACAAAACAGATGCGATTCGTCTCGGGCAGAAAGAACCGCGATGGGGACGTCGCCGTCGTTGAGCAAAAAGCCTTCTTTACCGGAACGGTCGAGCGTTCGGCCGTACTCGCTGACATCAGACGCCTTGCCCTTGCCCTGTCGAGTCACATGGATAATGCGGCCCTCAAGCATGGCGCGACGAGGCAAAACAAAGGCCGGGCTTTCATCGGAGCTGAGGGGCAGCAGGTGATTCATGGAACGCACAGGAGACCCGCCCATCCATTGGGGGACCATTCGGGGGTCGAGTCCAAAAAAGCGGCCATGATTCGAGAACAAGTAGACCGCATCTGGCGTTCCGACGTGCGCAAAGCGGAACATCGGCCCTGCGCCTTCTGGCGAATCGAGTTCTTCGGGGGCGTCGGTGATGTCGAGCTCTTCACCCGAAATCCAACCGAATGTGCCGTCGGTCGTGACGGTGTAAACAGGCTCGCGCGCTTCGGGCGATGCCTGACGCTCAACCTCACCTTCCTCACGCTGTTTGAAGACGGGGACGACGACCCGTTTTTCGACCATGTCGCATAGGGCCGCGATGATCGCAGACTCCCATGTTCCGTAGGTGTCGAGCACTTCGGCGTAGAGGTCCGCATGCGTGATGGACGCCGCGGTTTCAAGCAGTTCGTCATCGCCGCCACTTTGGGCCGCGATGTCTTGAATTCTCTCGATAATGCTTGCCATGATCTGACCTCGTTAAGTCGATGTTTGGATATCACGAGGTGCAGGCTCCGTCTACGCACTGGGGAATGCCTTTTCTGCCGTCCCTGAAAATTGATTTCCGACCAGGAAAAAGACCGTGAATTCCCGTTCCTTCTACCCTGTTTGGGCCCACGAATTGTGGCCCAGAAATAGTTGCATAATGACACGAGCATCGCGCCGCAGGCCGTGGCTCTGAGTGGCAATGGCTGGTTTGGATTTCGTTTCTTGCATTCGAAGCCCGGAATCGGCATTCTTGGCGAATTACCAGAAAAGGACTGTGATGAAATTAGGTAAACTTTTAGCGGTGGTTTGTCTCACCGCGGCATGCAACGTGTCGGACGACTCTCCGGTACTCGTTAACTCGAATAATACGGCGAATAATACGGCGAATAACGCTTCGAATAACGCTTCGAATAATGCGACGAATAACGCCTCAAATAACGCGACCAACAACACAACCAACGCCTGCGACACCTGCACGGACGCTGAGGTTTGTTTCGAAGAAGCATGCTGTACGCCTGTGACCGAGTGTGCACCGGATCAGTGTGGAATGGTCACTGATGGTTGCGGCTCAACGATCGATTGCGGCACCTGCGGTTGCATCGACGATAATTTCGCGGAGTTCTGCCCATCACGGCCATGCGAAGTCGCGACGTCCTGCAACGCCGACCGTGAATGTGTTTACGAAGCTGTGACCTGTGGCGGAAGTGCCTGCCAATGCGCCGGTGCGACCTGCACGGATACCGAGATTCGCGATTGCCGCGATCCCAACGCGTTGGTTTGTCCGGCAGACTTCTGTGATCCATCGCCATCGATGGTCAACGGCGCGGTCGTTTACGCCAATACCTGCATTGAACCTGACGGTGCGAATTGCGATTTCTCGAATCTTTGTGCCGAAGGCTCGTGCGCTGGCGCGACCTGCGAAGAAGCGGAGTGCGGTCTGTGCAACCTGGGGTTCTGGGAATGCGCACCGATGACGACCGACGCGACTTGCTACGATGTTCCGTTGAGTGCTGCTGATGCCGCTGCAACCAATTGCAACGACAATTCTGCGAATTCTACGTTCATTTATCTGGATCACGTGACAGGTACGGATGCGGCCGGCTCAGGCTCACGGGCTCAACCCTATAAATCGTTTGATGCCGCTCTTGCCGCCGCAAAACAGCGTGGCGCCAAGGGCGTGATTATCCGCAGTGGTTTGACGCTGACTTCGACCCTTACGCTTGAAAACGGAATTTCGCTCTACGGCGGATTTTCGGGTGCACCCAACTGGAAATACGACGGCGGAACCTTGAACGTGAACGTGTCGTCTCCCGACGCCAACGGCAACGTCATCGCCGTGATGGCGCATGATATCACCGAGCGTACGGTGCTCTA
>JBFFMO010000027.1:0-14843 GCA_041554035.1 Allomicrovenator sp.
TAGAGAAATTCGAGGGTGTTCTGAAAGTGATCCATCCGAAAATGGATCAGGCTTTGGGCGTGGCCACTGAAGAGGCTGAACTCGCCGCCGAAAGCGAGAACGATCCCAAAGAGAAGCTTGCGAAAGCAAAACGTACTCTGGAGGGTGGCAGGGCCTCGCAGGCGCTTTCGATCTACAAGGACGTGCTCGACCAAGATGGTCGAAACGTAGAGGCCATCACGGGATTGGCCTGGTGTTATATCGAGATGGGAAGATTCAACGACGCCGCGAGTAATTTCCGTCGAGCGTTGGAAATCGATCCGAAAGAAGGCGACGCGTTGATTGGCCTTGGCACCGCCGAGCGGCAACGGGGGAATCTTCGGGCTGCTTTTGATGCTTATGACTTGTATCTCGGTCGCCATCCCAAAGGGGCAAAATCCTCTATCGCTCGATATCAAATCGATGCACTTCGAAAGCAACTCGGGCTCTAGTCCGATCGCCCCCAACCCAAACAAACCGACATGAATCAGCGGATTGGGACATACGAACTCCAGCGCTTGGTCGCCACAGGCGGCATGGCTGAGATTTGGACGGCGTATGATGGCGACGGTCGGCTCGTTGCGATCAAGCGGATTCTGCCTCACCTGGCCCGAGACGAACGCTTCACCGCCATGTTCATGGACGAAGCACGCCTGGCTTCCGAGCTTCAGCACCCAAATATCGCCTCAATTCATGCCATCGGACACGACGGCGAGAATCAGTTCTTGGTCATGGAGTTCGTGGACGGGGTCGATCTGGCGGATCTGGTTCAACTCGCCGAAGACCAGAATCATTTTCTGCCCGTGCGCGAGGTCGTTTCGATTCTCGTCGATGTGTTGGCGGCCCTCGACTTTGCACATCGGTACCAACGCGACGGCCAACCCCTGTTGATCGTTCATCGCGATATCTCTCCTCATAATGTTTTGGTTTCGCGTGAAGGTTTGGTGAAGCTGGTGGATTTTGGCGTCGCAAAAGCAACGGAGCGACACCACAAAACCCAAACGGGAGTGGTCAAAGGAAAACTCTCGTACATGGCTCCTGAGCAGATTCAACAAGGCGAAGTGGATTTGCGGGCTGATCTCTTTTCCTTGGGCGTGGTCGGTTTCGAACTCCTGGTGAACCAGCCGCCCTTCGGCCGAGATCTGACCGCGATTTCTTCGATCCTTCATGATGAGCCGACCTCGCTTGCCGAGCTCCGCCCTGAGTTGCCGCAGGCGTTGATCGACGTGTTGATGCGAGCGCTGCAAAAAGACCCTGCGCTGCGCTATCAAAGCGCTGCGGAGATGGAATTGGCGCTGACTCAGTGGCTTGAGACCCAACCCAAAGTCGAGGTCAGCGAGATCGCGCGACTTGTGGTGGATATCCAAGGTGCCGCACACGAGGCCGTCACGGTGCAAGGTTCCGTGTCGATCCCGCGCGATCCAACCGCCTTTGTCGCGATCCCACAGCGATCAAAGCCCACCACGGAGTTGCACGCTTCGAGCCCGGCTTGGTCGATGGGAGGATTCCTGGTGCTTTTGGCGCTGGCGGCGTATCTGGTTTTCTCGTGGGAGGCCGCCCCAGCCGATCAGGAGGCCACGTTGTCGGTTCCGCCACCTGCGGTTCAGGGATTCGATTTTGCCGAGGAGTGGATCGAGGAATGGGGGCCGTCGGACGAAGAGCTGACTCAGGCGGCGTACGTCTGGCAGAGCTGGGAGCCCGGTGATTTCATCACTCAAGATTGGATTGAGCGTTTTGCCGATCCGACACCGCGTCTTGATCCTGGCGACCCTGAAACCCTGGCCGTGCTCGACCTCCCCAAAGGCGTGAAGCCCAGAAAGAAGCCGAAAAAGAAGAAACGCCGCGTTAAAAAGAAGATCGTGCGAGCGAAACTGAAACCAAAACCCAAACCGGCCCCCCGTAAGAAGCCTTCAGCGCTTGAACGGGTGGACCGTGCATTGCCAAGTTTCTGATCCCTTGGGTCGCACCAAACCTGTCGCTGGGTTAGATTGCACAGAGCAATTCTTGTGAGCTGATATGTCTTGGTTTGATGACCCCGACCTCGAAGCGGCTTTTGATGACCTTCCCCTCGACGAGTCTCACGCCGCCGCTGCCTCTTCGATGGTGTTCGCCGACTACGATTACCCCGAAGTTGGCCACATTATTGGGGCACGGTACCGAGTTGAGAAACGCCTGAGCCATGAACGGCTCTTCGTTCGCCACACACGACTCGATCAGGGATTTTTGCTTCGCTTGCTGCCCGGACTTTTTCCGGGGTCTCAAATCCAAGATCGGCTTGAGTATGTGACCGACGTCGCGGGCCTCTTAAATAACGAGCTCCTTGGTTTTGTCGCCGAAATAGGCGTCTGTCCTCGTTTTGGCGGATTCGCGATTTGTGAATGGGTCGAAGGCATATCGCTGTCCGAGATCTTCGTCTCGACTGATGTTCCTCAATTTGAGTTGGAAGAAGCACTCGGTTTTATGGTCGATCTTGGGGGCGTCCTGGCCGAACTCCATGACGTTGGCGTCTCGCACGGGATGCTCGACGGCGCGGACATCGTGCGTGATCGCGCGGGTCGCTGGAAGTTGCTCGCGCCAGGCCTTCCGGCCGAAAAGATCGATATCGGCCCTCCGCCCCACATAGAATCTCAGATGGATGCCACGCCCGGTGGAGACCAATGGTCGCTCGCCTACGGCGTCTATGCTCTTCTTGTGGGCGCGGTTCCCGTCGGGGATTCGCCGATGGCTCCAAGCGATCTCCGCGTCGACATTCCGCAATCGCTGGATGACGTGCTCTTGAGGGCTCTGGATTACCACGTGTCAAGGCAGTGGCCCTCGACCGAGGAGTTCGTGTCGGCGTTCCAGACTTCGGTCGTGCAATGGCGAGCCGGGGTGGGGAATTCTGAACTCCTTATGAGTCCAGATTCGCTGATTTCGCTTCATCCGGACGGCGAAGAGCAGGCGTCGGAAGATTTTGCCAGATCGCGTCTGGCGGCTCGCTCCGTTGTGATCGAGATGCTGCCCGAGCCGGTGCCCACGATCAGCATGAATTTCCAGTCCATGGCGCGTCTGCGCGCCGAGTATCGAAATAACCTTATCGCTGGCGGTTTGTATGCGCCAGGCGTGTCGGGGTTGGGGAAGGGCCAGACTGTCTCGGTGAGGCTGCGATACGAGCCCACAGGGCAATCGATCACCGTTCCTGCGATGGTCGCACAGGAGGCCAGCAGCGATTCAAAGGGAACCGGTCTGGTGTTTGAGGCCAAGGCGCACACCGAGGTTCTGAAGTTCACGGCCGCCGTGGATCCAGCCTCCGACCTCAAACCAAGCGATTCGTTGAACGCGACGATCGTTCTCGACAAGGATTCTGAGGTCACGGCCGCGGAGGCGTTTCTTCTTTCGCGGCTCAGCGGGCCCACGCAGCTCGGCTATTTGCGTGCATTCTTCAATGGGTTGCCCTTCGACTTCGAAGAGACCGCCGTTGGACTCATCGATCGCGGTTTTGTGACTGTGACTCGCGCCGCCCCGCCTGTGACTCAATCCTTCAGGCGCTCGGACCTTTCTTCGCAACCAAAAGGGCCGGCCCCAACCCTTCGCAAAGAGGTGCCCGCGCCGGTGGCTCAAAAACCTCAGGTCCCGGTTGCCAGCGCCCAGAACGTGAAGTCGCAGGCGACCCTCAGGCAGATCGAATTGTCCAAAGACGAAGTCGAAATCGTGTTGGACAAGTCCACGGTCTTTGAGGGCAGGGGGAATTATCGTGCGGCCATGGAGATACTTCAAAACGCTCTCGCAGCTCGCACTGATGCCCGATTACTGCATCGATTGGCCGTCGTTCGGGCGAGGTTTCAAGGCACTTATGGGCGGTCGATGCGAGAGCTTCAGAAGGCGCTGGCCTTACGCCCCGAAAATCCCGAAATCCTGGCCTCACAGCGTTGGATTCAGGCCCTCATCGATACCGAATCCGTTCAAAATGTTTGGAAGCAGTCGATCGCGGGTGGCTCTTATCGGCTCTTGCGTGTCGATTCCGACATCAATCGGGCGTGGATCGAAGTCGACGCGTCGTCGCCTACAGAACGCCGAATCATCAGCATCGACTATGTGCGTGGACAGGTTCAGTCGACCGTGCGCGCCAAAGATCCTCGAGAATACAGCGCCATTTCGGGCGATCATCCAAGTCTTGCCACGCTGGATGAACGCCCAACTTCGGGGGACCACACCACTCGGATGCGCAGGAAGAAGCTCGCTAATGTGGCCCGAAATTCCAGCGATTACGGACCCTGGTTTCGTAAGGGACCGATACCCCTTGTATCGTCGGAGGATTCTCGCTTCCTGATCTTTGAACGCCATCCCGTCACGCGTGATGAGGGGCTGTATTTTGTTCAGGAGACCACGACGATGTCCGCCCTCAAGCTCGAGCGCGACGGGACTCGAGGCGTGCGTCCAAGCATCGCGCCCGATGGCACGGTGGCGTTCTCGACCACGGGGCCGATTCAGGCGGTTTGGGTGGCCGAACTTTATCAGGCTGCCCGTGAAATCATGACGGTGCAGGGACCATCAACCGCGTTGTGGAGTGACGACGGCAACGAGCTTTTTGTGCTCGAACATCGCACCGGCATCATTTCCAAAACGGATCGCAAAGGTCATGAACCCGTCAAAATAGCGCAGGTTGGCGCATGCCGAGGTTGGTTCGCAGACCTCGATCTTTCCCGCGTCGTTTGCCTTTCCAGCGACGAACGCAAGCTCACGCTGCTGAGTCTTGAGACAGGGGCAGTCGTGGGCGAAATGACTCTCGATGACCGTGTCAGCGATGTTTTGCTTCGCAAGGATGGCCTTGCGGCTGCGATGACATCAGCCGGCCTTGAATTTGTCGATTTTGGAGCCGGCCGCCGGCAGCTCCTGCCGATCTCAGTTCATCCGACCTCATTCGCCCAAAATCATTGGCTGCCAAAACATCCGTTGATTATCCTGGGCGCGTCGCCGGCCACCATCGAGTTGAGCGCCATCGACCCCGGGGTTTTTCTGTGAAACACCTTATATTGGCTCTCGTCTTTGGTTTTTCCCTTTGCGCCTGCGAGGACCCCGCTCCCACGACCGCTGCTCCCACGACGGCTCCCACTCCCGAGGAAGACGGCTCAGCTCTCGTCTTTTTTGATGAGAGCGAAATGTTGGCAGGGGCCGTCGAACTCGACGAGGCTGCTTGCGTGGGCACCGGTACGCTCGAGATTCGTGGGCAGTTGGCGACGTTGAGTCCAGAATCAGCTTCGTTGGCCGATGAACACGTGGTTTCGGGCGTTTCAGTCGTGTTGGGAAAGACTTCGCAGGATTGGGATCTTGAGCAGGAGTGGTTGAAGGTCGAAACCGACGCTCTGGGTCGGTTTTGTTTTCGTATGCCCGCCGACCAAGGCCTTGGCGCAAACGTGTTGCTCAAAGCCGCGACCACTCCGGCTCTGCGAAGAGTCGTTCTGGACGCACGCGATGTGAATATTCACTTGAGTTCCGAGGCCACCGTTCGGCTGATCCAAAAAACGGGCGCCAAACCTTCAACACATCAACGTGTTGGTCTGTTGAACCTCACGACGATGGTGGGAACACGGCTCGAATTACTCGAACCCGTGAGCTTCGAGCCTGGTACGAACGTCGAGGCGGTGATGGACACGATTCTTACCCGACTTCAGAACGATGAGCGCATCCATGCGGGTCTGGAGGCATTCGAAACCGACGAGGAACACTGATGCTGACGATTCCTTCGGTGGTTTCACTGAACGTCGTGGTTTTGGCGTCTTTCATGGGCGCACATAACCTGTGGATCGGGTGGACGCTGCGTCGCCCTCGCGAAACCTGGCAGGCGATGTTGGCGTTCTCCGCTGCGGCCTACGCGGCATCAGACGTGCCACTCACGCTGAGCGTGGACCCGGCGATCGTGATTTGGGGCCTTCGAATTCAGATCATCGCTGCAGCATGCCATGTCGTGTCTTGGATGCAATTCGAGCGCCTCCTTTCGCACTCCTCGGCCACTCTCTTCGAAAAAAGCGCCGAAAGAGGGATCCTGGCGCTGTCTGTCGCCTGCTTCATCCCCGGCTTGTCCTACACGGGGGAGGTCAAAGCACGCGCGGTCGACTGGCTGGGCGTGACCTATTACGAGCCTGGATCCACGACCTACGACTCGGTGATGTTCGGGTTGTTGCTTTTGCTGCTCTGCCATGTCGTGTGGAAGTTGTCTCGTAGCGCTCAACGTGGTGTTCCCGACGCATGGCTAAATTCGGTGATTGTTGCGGTCCTGTTTTTTTGTGGACTTCATGACGCGATAACGGTCAGCGGATTCCTCAACGCCCCCTACCTGCTGACGATCGGACTTTTTGGCTCAGTGGTCGTGACGTGGACACAGGTGACCCGGCAATTTGCTGATAATGCTCGCGCGCTCGAAAGAAATTCGGCCGACCTTTCGGCAACCATCGTTAAACGAACGGCGGCGCTTGATGTCTCGCAAAAAGACCTCGCACGCGCTGAACGACTGGCTGGTTTGGGGCAGATTGCCGCAGGCGTGGCCCATGAAATCAACAATCCATCGGCGGTGGTGATCGCGAACCTTGAGTACGTCTTGTCTGAATCCGTTGACTTTTCGGCGGCCAAGGATCCTGAGACACGACGGGCATTGGAAAGGTCTCTTGCGCAAATGCATAGAATTGCCGGCATCGTGCGTGACATGCTTTTGGCCGGGCGGATTGTCTCCACCCCCATTGGGTCTTCCCGAGTGGCCCTTAATGAGGTGGTGCAAGCCGCCCTTGAGGCCAATAATCCTTCAAATGTCGCGGTTGAGGTCTCGGTGCCGTCTGAACTTGTGGTTCAAGGCGACGAAAACGCGCTTTTTCCGGTGATCAGGAACCTGATTTCAAACGCTATTTACGCGTGTCGGGGCAAGGTGATCATTGAAGCCAGCGAGGCTGACGGGGCGGTCGAATTGCGCGTGACGGATGATGGAATCGGCATGGAGCCCGAGCATGTCGCCAAGATTTTTGAGCCCTTTTTTACGACAAAACCACCCGGAGACGGCACAGGCCTTGGCCTTTCGGTGTCATTGGGACTCGTGAAAAACTTGGGAGGAGACCTGACTTGTTCCTCCGAAGTTGGTCAAGGTACGACCATGCTCCTGCGCCTGAACGCGGTTGTCCGCCCGATATAGTTTTGTTAGTAAGTGTTCACTAACTTATGGAGCGTTCCATGTCTGAGAAAGTGATCCTCACCTGCGCACTCAATGGCGTGCTCACCAATCCGGCCCAACATCCGGTTCCTTACACGCCCCAAGATATGGCCGTGTCGGCCAAGTCCGCCTATGACGCGGGCGCGGCGATTGTGCACATCCATTTTCGCGATCAAGAAAACGGCGTTTTTCCTTCATGGGATCCCGATCTGGCGGAGGACGTGGTGAGTCGTATTCGGGCAGCCTGCCCGGGCATGATCATCAACCTGACCACCGGTGTCTTCGGCGACGACATCAGCGGCCCGCTCGCCTGTTTGGACCGTGTCCGCCCCGAAATTGCAGCCATGAATTCAGGCTCCCTCAACTACCTGAAAATTCGAAAAAACGGCGAGTGGGCTTGGCCTCCGATGCTTTTCGACAACACGGTCGAGAAGATCACGTCGTTTTTGGACGCGATGCGGGAGTACGGCGTTAAACCGGAATGCGAGTGTTTTGATATCGGTATTCTGCGTTCGATTTCGATGTTCGAAAAAAACGGGATTCTCCAAAAACCCTACACCGTTTCGTTGGTGCAGGGCGTGGCCAGCGGCATGCCGGCTCGTTTAGACCTCCTGCCCATTTTGGTCGATGAGTTGCCAGAAAACGCGCATTGGCAGTCGATCGTGATCGGTCGGGAAGAGGTCTGGCCGATCCATCGGCGCACCGCCGAGTTGGGCGGGCATTTGCGCACAGGCGTGGAAGACACGTTCTATTTGGCCGACGGATCAAAGGTCGACGGCAACGGCCCGTTGATCGCCGCGATGGCCGCGATGGCGCGCGAAGTCGGGCGTGAACCCGCGACTCCAGAAGAAGCGCGTCAGATTCTGGGTTTCTGAATCGTCTGCATCTGGCACACTCTTCGCCAATCCCACTTGCCTACGGAGCGACCATGACGCTGATTTGCGCGATCGACCAAGGAACGACCGGAACAACCGTCATCCTGCTGGACGAAGACCTCAATATCCGAGCCCGCATCAATCGAGAGTTTCCACAGATTTACCCGCAGCCAAGCTGGGTGGAACACGATCCGGAAGCGATCTGGAAGTCGACTCTCGATGCGCTTGCGCTCGCGGTGGTTGAGGCCGAGGCCAAGCCATCGGATATCGCGGTGGTCGGCATCACGAACCAACGCGAAACCACCGTGGTTTGGGATCGCAAAACCGGCAAACCTATTCATAACGCCATCGTCTGGCAGGATCGTCGAACTGCCGGAACGATTCGCCAGCTCAGCGATGAGGGCCACGAAGCCGAGGTTCAGAAAAAAACCGGCTTGCTCTTGGACCCCTATTTTTCGGGTACTAAGATCGCGTGGATCCTTGACCAAGTGCCGGGCGCTCGCGCCCGAGCCAAGAACGGCGAGTTGGCTTTTGGCACGGTCGACTCGTTTTTGCTTTGGCGTCTGACCGGCGGAAAATCCCATAAAACCGACGTTTCAAACGCGTCGCGAACGCTTTTGATGGATTTGCATAAAGCCGATTGGGATGAGGACCTCTTGGAGCTTTTTCGCGTTCCCTCATCGTTGCTGCCCGAAATTATCGGAAATGCTGCTGAGTTTGGTCACGTCAAGGATATCCCTGGCCTTGCCGATGGCACGCCCATTTGCGGCATCGCTGGCGACCAACAAGCCGCCCTTTTTGGCCAGGCCTGTTTTGATGTCGGTGATGCCAAATGCACCTTCGGCACAGGCGCATTCTTGCTCATGAACACGGGCTCAGAGGCTGTTCTTTCGCAACATCGAATGCTCACAACTGCTGCATGGAAGCTCAACGGAAAGATGACCTATGCCCTGGAGGGCTCGGCGTTCATCGCGGGCGCGGTGGTGCAGTGGTTACGTGACGGTCTGGAGTTTTTCGAATCTTCGGCCGAAATCGAAGAGCTCGCGGCAAAAGTGGGGACCTCCGAGGGCGTCGTGTTGGTTCCGGCACTTTCGGGGCTTGGCGCGCCCCATTGGAATCCGGATGCCCGCGGCGTGATGTGGGGAATGACGCGTGGCACCACGCGCGCGCATATTGCCTACGCAGCCCTTGAGGGCATTGCGCTTCAAAACGTCGACATCCTCACGGCGATGGAAAACGATCTGGGCTGTCCGCTTAAGGAACTCAAGGTCGATGGCGGGGCGAGCGCAAATAACCTGCTGATGCAGATGCAGTCGGATTTCTTGGCCCGCCGAATCGTGCGGCCGGCGATGTTGGACACCACTGCTCTTGGTGCCGCGCTATTTGCTGGCCTTGGCGCTGGGATTTTCTCTGACCTGAGTGATATCCGAAAGACTTGGAAAGCCGACGCTACGTTTGAGCCCAAAATGGACAAAAATGTCCGTGCGGAGCACTTGCGTCGTTGGAATGAAGCCCTGAAACGCGTGTGAACCCCTAGGAAAGATGATGCAAGAATTGACACTCGAAGTGAGCGACCATGTCGCCGTGGTCTCTTTGGCAGGCCCAGCCCGCGGAAACGCCCTGGGACCCGATGTATGGGGCGAGCTCGGCGCGACCTTTGACGAATTGGATCGCCGCGACGACGTGCGCGCTGTGATTTTGCGAGGCCGCGGTGATCATTTCACGTACGGACTCGACCTGCAGCGAAACGCGCCTTTGTTCATGGGGTTATCCCAGGGTGAAAACCTGGCGTCCGAGCGCAAGGCGCTGAAACGCCTCGTGCTTGGGTGGCAGGCCGGAATCACTGCGATCGAAAATTGTTCCAAGCCGGTGATTGCTGCCATCGATGGCTGGTGTATCGGAGGCGGAATTGACATCACGGCAGCCGCAGATTGGAGGCTTTCGTCGGCCGGGGCTAAATTCTCGCTGCGTGAAGTCAAAATCGCGATCACGGCGGATCTTGGGGCGCTTCAACGCCTTCCTCATATCATCGGTCAAGCCGCCACGCGCCGATTGGCGATGACCGGCAAAGACTTCACCGCAACCGAGGCTCATGCGATGGGCCTGGTGGATTCGGTCTATCCTGACAGCCAGTCGCTCTTTGAAGCGGCGATGGCCGAGGCCACTGAGGTCGCCAAAAACCCGCCCTTTGTGGTTCAATCCGTCAAAGAGGTCATGAACCGTGGTCGAGATATGACCGTGGAACAGGGCCTGGACTACGTCGCGACATGGAATAGCGCTTATCTCGAATCGAATGACCTCAAAGAGGCGATTCTGGCGTACATGGAACGCCGTGAACCGACGTTCAAGGGAAATTGATGGATGTGAATCGAAGCGCGAAACCCTATGCGATAGCAGCCGTGGCTATCCTCGTCGTTACGGCGATTGGATTGGTCGTTGCCCAATCTGAAAAAGAAGTGCAGCCGACCGAGCATGTGGAAGCCATTGACGATATTTTGAATAAGGCTGTGATCAGCGCCGTGACCGCGATCGAGGTTCCTGACGTCGGCCCCGATCGTCAGACCGCCAATCAGGCGACTCAAGCCGCGCAGGAAATCCAGGACATGGCCAAATCGGTTCTGGCGCCGAGCCCCTCAGAGCCCGCTGTACGTGAGGATGCCGTGATGGCTGATCCGGGCCCAGATTGGGTCGCTTCTGTGCCTGAGCCACCGGCTGAGCACGCCGGAGTGCCAGAAGACGAAGAGCCTCATGGTACTCTGGACCGCGAGGTCATTCGTGATGGCATCCAAGCCATGCGACCAGTCGTCGAGGCATGTTACCTCGAAACGCTCGCAGATTTTCCGGATGCCGAGGGCAGGGTTACGCTCGCCTTCACCATTGCCGCGGAAGACGACGAAGGTCGGGTGGAATTGGCCGAACTCGACGACGAGAAATCGACGTTGATCGATGCCATGTTGCACGACTGCATGATCAAAGCGTTGGGAGACCTGAAGTTCCCCGCGCCCGATGGCAACGGCAAAGTGAACGTCCGTTACCCCTTCAATTTTAGCCCAAAGTAGTTTTGTCGTTTTGAAGGGGCGCCAGCGTTTAGCTCAAATTGAATACATCGTCGGCTGTCTCAGCAGTCAGCGCTCGTCGAAGCCACATCTGAAGCGCGTCGAGGTCGTGACAGCTTTCGATGGCCTCGCGTTGCTCGTCGGTGGCCATCAGGCCACGTGTCTTTAACACTTCACGGACGGAAGCACGCATGTGTTGAAGGCCCTCTTCAATACCGGCTTCTACGCCGCTGAAATATTTCTTGTTGAAAATTTCGCTCAGGAATGGGGCATTCTGCATTTTGTTCTCCATCGTCATCCTCCATGCCTGCGACGCCATCGCAATGACAGCGTCAGCATAAAGAGTTGCGTTTTTTTCATCAAGAAGACCAGCAAGATAGGTCTCGCCAATCGCATTCAAGGTGCCTTCATAGTGGCTCTCAGCCTCGGCATCCTCTTGGTGCACCAAAGCACAGATGACCCCTAAACCAGGGGCTTCACGAAGTCGGGATTCAGGAATGGCTTTGGGGAAAGTGTTGGGTCCCAACACTAAGGGCTTCCAAGGTTGTCCAAGAATCGCCTCAATGGGTTGATTCGCCCACCGCTCAACCGCCTGAGAATCGGTGATCACCAGCAACACACCCGGACATGAGTACTCACGAAAGCCGTTGCTTAGGTAGTTGGTCCATGCAGCCGGTTTGTCTGAGTCGACGGCCAACTGAGTTTCGATGATCGCAAAGAGGTCGACTGGGTCACCAAATACCACCATGCCGTCCGCGAAATATTGGGGAATTTCCAGCTGTCTGAAAGTCGGTTTATCAGGGCGTCGAGCCTCGGGGAGTACGAGAGTTGGTGCCACCATCTGCAAGAGGTGCTGCGCCTCAATGATTGCGATTTCTGACGTCACCTCGTGTCTTGATGATGGCATTCCCACTCCCATGTTGGCGGAACGGGTCGACGCCCCGTTATGGGGTTATCGGTCAATGCCTCATGAAAGTTGCGAAATGTTCTCGGGCTTGTGGACGCGTCTAGAGACGATCGGAAATCTCTTCCAGATTTAATCCGCCCGGATAGGCGTAGGACACGTGGCAATCGTAGCCGTAAGAAACCACGCCAAATGGGACTTCGGAAGTCACTTTGTGGAATCCGTCAGGCACCGGAACCTGCGCGGCTTCGTACCCACCGCTGCCCACCGGTTTGAATAACTCGCGCGGAATCGGCACGCCATCGATAAGCACCTCGCGTCCGGCTGGTGCGGCAATATTCAAAAAATCGAGCTCGTACGCAGCTGGCGTGAGCAACAAATAATCTTTGCGATACTGGTCGATGGGAACAGTTGTCGCCATCGCGGGATCGCCAATACCGGTGGGGTTTCCGGCGTCGATGCCTTCGTTGCAGATCCGCGGAATCCCAAACCAGTTTGAACCCACCATATATTGTGCAAGCGAAACGGGTTTGCTTGCTCCCAGAACAAAGGTTTGTGTCGATTCGAATTGCAGCCAATCACCGGCGTTGATTCGCTTGCCATGAATTCCGTCGATCGGCGGAATCGTTTGAATCTGCGTATTATCTTCGGCCGCAACGACTCGCCAGACATCGGGCTCAGGTGTGGCCTGGCCCGCACGTGGGCTGAATTTGGTTCCGATATAGTTTTTGCCCCAGGTGCTCACGGGGAAAAGAATGCTCTCGATATGGTCGCAGCGGTCGACGCCTTGCACCACGTTGGCGCACTGATGGCCTCCAAACACCGTCACCGGTTGTTCGGCGACGATATGAGTTCCCGTCAGGTCCGGGCAAGGCAGGACGTTGACGGGCGGGCCCAGCGCGTCTTTTAAACACCCCGACTCCAACGCCGCGTCATACTCGACACCAGACACAGTTAGGTTCAGTGATTCACCAGGGGCCAAGTCGATCGTTCGGTCTGTGCCAGCCTCGATCGCAGGGATATCTGGGCCAGCCAGAATTTCTGCGTTGGGCGAAACAGTGACCCGATTCGGTTGCCCGCTGGAATTTACGATGGTCAAGAATCCGCGCAGGTTTGGGCCTTGTCGGTACGGCCACGAAAGTCCCCAATATTCAGTGCCCACAGAATTGGTCGGCAATAATAATGTGCCGTCATTCGAATAAACGTCGACGTTATTGAGCGGATTAAATTGGTAGGCAATAATCGGAATATTCGACGTTACTTTAATCGCTTTATTTTTGATAACGCGCGTGCCGGAATGGTCGTAGCCGACCGGTATCGCGTAGATCGCGGCCGCTCCAGGGGCGATCGTCAAATTAAAGGGCGCGCCGTCGGCTCCAGTCAGCAGTTTTTCGCCAGATTCACCCAAGTTCAGTTCGACACGGGCCTCGATCGTGGCGTTCACGTTTGAAACCACAATGGCATGCGGCTGCGACAGGGCATCATCGTAATTATCGAGATCCACCGACCAATATTCACACCCGATATAACTCGATATTTTTTGGTTCAGTTCGCAAAGCTCTTCGCAGGCCCCATTAAAACATTCGGTGCCGATGGGGCACCGCGCTCCTGGCACCCGCGCGCCGGCTTCATTGCAGATTTCGAGCTGGCTATCATCGATGCATCGCAATTCGCCAGGTGTGCATTCAGGGGCTGTGCATGCTCCGTCTTCGCAGGGCGCATTGCCGGGACAATTATCTTCGACAATTTGGGTTCCCGATTCGTTGCAGTAGGTCATCAGACCCGTGTCTGTGCAGCCCTGAAAGGCTCCCGGTATGCAGACTTCGGGAGCACAGACGCCCGTGAAGTCGTTGCAGCGTAATTCGGCCGAACAGGCCACGTCGGTATAAGCTTGGCCGTTGGCGTCGCAGAGCTGCGACGTCACCAGATCTTTGCAGATGCTCGTGCCGGGTTCGCAAAACGTCGCCGCGTCCTTGGCGTCCAACCCCGCATCTGCCGGACCGGTCGACGTCGTGTCCGAGGAACACGAAAATGCACTTAGAATGAAAAGCAGAACTAGCGTTGCGCGCATCGAGCCTCCTGAAGACGTGGACGTTAGCAGAAGCGGACATGCAGGTCAGCGGATTTCGGCGAGCGGTGGGCAGTGGTCAGTGAGCAGTGAGCGGTCATCCTTGGTGCGCCGGGCTCCCAGCGCACCAATTACAACGTCAGATCAAATTCGCAACATTTCGACATCATTGACCGATAACCCCCCAACTCTGTGGAGGTTCAATGCCCGGAAAAAAACACGAGGATATGGTCGAGTTTGTCGTAAAAGACGTGCGCTCCATACTCCGGTTTCTCGAGATCGAGGTACCGGATGACGTGACGGCGGCGGCTCATCGAGGTCTCGATGTCAGCGAGGCGATCCCCAAACAATTGCTCGCCGATGGTCGAATCGTCATCGGAAAACCGCCGGTCCTTGGGCTTGTGATCGAAGTTCAATCGTCGATGGACGCTAAGACTTTGAAGGAAAAACAGTTCAAATGGCCGCATTACGCGATGGGGCTGAGGACCGAACTGGGATGTCCGACTGACACGCTCGTCATCACCACAAATTCGCGCATCGAACGGCTTGCGCGGGAACCCATCCAAATCGGTCAAAATCTGTGGTGGCGCGCCATTGTTTTGGGGCCGTCGAATTTACCCAAGAAACCCTCGGCTGATTTCACGCGGGATCATCCAACGTTGGCGATCCTTGCTTTGATGGCCCACGGTCGCAGATACACCAGCCCCGGACCTCCAGCTCAGACGTTGAAGGGGTTATGGGAATCTGA
>JBFFMO010000028.1:0-14403 GCA_041554035.1 Allomicrovenator sp.
CGACGGGCGTCGAGATGGCCGGCGCGCTCAAAGAAATCGCCACAAAAACGCTGAACGATAATTTCCGTAACTTCGACCCATCGACCGCGCGGGTGGTGTTGCTAGAAGGCGGCCCACGACTTCTGACCGCCTTTCCGGAAGACCTTTCGCAAAACGCCCGGGAACAGCTGGAGAAGCTCGGTGTCGAGGTCATGACCGACACCTTCGTAAAAGACATCGACGAGGACGGTGTCGAGTTGGCCTCTGGGGACACGATCGAGGCAGAAACTGTGATTTGGGGAGCAGGTGTGAAGGGCTCTCCCATCGCCAAAACACTGGGCACGGAGCTGGATCGGCGAGGCCGGGTGGTGGTTCAAAAAGACTATTCGCTCAAAGATCATCCGGAGGTCTTTGTGATCGGTGACCTCGCCCACTGCGTGGATGCCAACAACGTCGAGGTGCCCGGGTTGGCGCCGGCTGCGCTCCAGGCTGGCAAACACGCCGGTGCTCAAATCTGGCGAAGCATCGACGGCAAACCGCGTGAGGACTTCGCGTATCTGGATAAGGGAGCCATGGCCACGATTGGCCGGTCGAGCGCTGTAGCGGTGTCAGGAAAACTGAAGATGCGCGGCCTGATCGCGTGGCTGGCGTGGATCTTCATCCATATTCTTTTCCTAGTCGGGTTCCGAAACCGAATCGCGGTGATGTTCGAGTGGGCATGGGCCTATTTCACCTTCCAGCGAAGTGCCCGAGTCATCTTGACCAATCCACGTCCGCGTTTGCCTGAAGACGTGTAAGCAGTGAGCGGTGAGCGGTGAGCGGTTAGCCGTCAGGAGTGGTCAGAAGCGTCATCGCAAAGTAGTCACCGCTTCGCCGAGTGGCGTGGGCGAATCTGACAACCTGAAACCTGAAACCCCGAAAACCTAGAAGTGGTAGGCGGTTGAGAGTGCGAGTGATTGACGAAAACCAGTGACTTCCGAGTTCTCGTCTTCGTTTTCGCTTGGAAGCAATTGAAGTCCTGCACTGCCAAGGACACCTACAGAAATGGAACGGATTCGAATGTCGACGCCTGACTGAAAATCGACGAATGAACCGGTTGGGCCCAGTGCGTCAAACCCGTATTGCCCCAGAAAACCAACAGACATGCCAATATAGGGCTGCACCACTCGCCAGGGCCCGCCTGCTCGCACGGCTCCGTAAAGACCAACGGCGCCGGCGTCTACCAAGGTGTAATCGTCGATCCACAAACCACCTTCGACAGCCAAGCGGATGCCACTTGAGTAGTCATCGGGGGTGGCGGCGATACCGACTCCCAAGAGCATGGTCGTTCCGGAGTTTTGCGAACGTCCTGCGACAGGTTGCTGGAAAACAAGTCCCGATGAGGCCCGCACAAAGACTTCGGACATGAAACCGTCCTCTTCGGCCCAGCCTTCCATTGCATATTCGTCGAGATATTCGGGGTCCTCGTCTTCTTCCTCTTCTTGAAGGTCGGACGCCAGTTCGAGCACCGACCCCAGAAGTTCGAGGCCCATCAAGATGTTTTCACCACTCGAAGAATTGGACGATTCAGACTGCTTGTGTTTCTTGCGGTAGTGGCGTTTTTCGGTGCGGGTGCGTTTGACCAAGCGTGCATCAGAATCCGCGGCCAAAGCCGGCAGCGGAGCAAGAATAGAGGCAATCAACATGAGGGAAATCACACGCATCATCATTAGACGCGTGTGATCTCAAGGCATTCAAATCATGAGAGCTTTTATTTCAGGTTGGTCGAGTTCCACAGGGAACACGCTTGTACACTTATTGCCCATGCGGGCAAGCTACGGCGTTACAGACAACAACCGCGCCCGTTCGATGAGGGCAAGCCACTCATCGCCTTCGATCGACTCGACGAGCACATTCGCATCATCGAGCGCACGGCAATTGGCCCCGGCGAGTTCCCACACGGCTTCTGCAGGCACGAAAATCGGAGGATCGCTCACAATGGCAAGGAGCTTCACGTTCGGCAGCAAGTAGGACACGCCTTCGCCCCAGATTGCCACTGTGACAGCAGGCTCACCGTCCTTTCGTTCCAGCTGCATCTTGGTCGCTTGGAAATATTCCTCATCGTCGAAATAACGGACCTGACGGATCTTTGTGAAAAGGCGTTCCACGAACGACTCTTCAGGGCCCTTAAGCTCAGCAATCACCCGCTTACCCAATACGAATCCCGTCCCGGTCCTGACATTGTCAGCGGACCTTGCGTGGTGTCGTGCTCCACAACTTTTGGCAGGAACGTCGCACTAGAATTGACCGCCTCATCGACCCACTCTTTATCGAAGCGGTGGCGAAGCGTCTCGGCGGTGACTGACTCCCCGGATTCCGGTTCGATCGCGCCACCCGTCATCTGCGCGATGAGCTCGACGATTCGAAGAGCCAACTCATGGTCCTCGACACACGAGCAAGCCATAATTCGAACCTCGAACCCGTCATTTGATGGCCCCAACTCCACGGAGCGCGTCGAGATGCCCCAAAGATGGACGTGCGTATAGAAATACAACGGCCACGGGCTCGGTGGCTCATTTTCCCAGGTGAGTATGTCGCCAAACTCTGTCCTCAAAGCCGTGTCGAGCGCCTTGAACCGAACATTAGTGGCCGGTGAAATTGTAAACGAGAAACTCATCTTTCATGCCATAAGTCACGGTATTCAGGAATCAATACCAAATCAGGTTTCAAATCGATAGATATCAGGAAGGGTGACACGGCTCGGAAGGGACCTGAAACCTGAAACCTGAAATCCGAAACCTGAAACCTGAAACCTGAAACCCGAAACCCGAAACCTGAAACCTGAAACCTGAAACCTGAAACCTGACAGCAGCGAATCATAGTTGAGCGAGCGCAAAGATGGCGTTAGGAGTGCTCAAGTTTAAAACGCCCCAGGCGGAAAGGTCGTATGCCCAAGCTCGTTCACATCACAACCGTTCCCGAATCCCTTGGTTTTGTTGCGGGTCAAATCGATTGGCTCAAAACCCGAGGCTGGGACGTTCATGCCATTTCTTCGCCCGGCGACCTTTTGGATCGTTTCGGGGCCGAGCATGATATCCCCGTTTACGGCGTGCCTATGGCCCGCGCAATCACTCCCTTTGCGGACATGCGCAGCATCGGCGAGGTTTCAAGGCTGTTGACGCGCCTGGCGCCGGATATCGTGCATTCTCATACGCCAAAAGGTGGGATGATCGGCATGATGGCGGCTCGCGCGGCGCATGTTCCCCATAAGGTCTACCAGATGCGGGGCCTGCTCACGTTGACGGCAACCGGCAAACGAAAAGCCTTGTTGGCCGCGGCCGAAACCCTGACCTGTGGGCTCGCCGACGTGGTGATTTGCCAGTCTCGATCGTTGCGAAAGATCGCCATCGACGAAGGCTTGGTGGAATCGGCCCGAGCGACCGTGCTTTTGTCGGGCTCCAACGGCGTCGACAGCCAGCGATTTGACGCCACGAAATTTGACCGCGACGTGTTGCGCGAAGAGCACGGAATACCCCAGGACGCTGTGGTTGGCGGATTTGTGGGACGCCTGGTCGGAGACAAAGGAATCGTTGAACTCACCGAAGCGTGGTCACGGGTTTCGAGTCGCTTGCCCGACGCTCATCTGCTGGTCGTGGGTCCTTTTGAAGAACGAGATCCGGTGCCGGCCAAGACCAGGCGGCAGCTCGAAAACGACCCGCGCGTTCATATGGTCGGGTTTACCCACGATACCGCGCCTTTTTACGCGATGATGGATGTGCTGATGCTGCCCTCGTATCGCGAGGGTTTTCCCAACGTTCCGCTCGAAGCGGCGGCGATGGGTCTCCCGGTCATTGCGACCGACGTGATTGGCTGCATCGACGCTGTGCAACACGGCGTCACGGGCACGCTGGTGCCTTCAAGAGACACGCAGCTGCTCGAGTTCGCATTGGAAGACTACTTGAGCGATCCGGAGCTGCGACGGCGTCATGGCGACGCAGGCCGCGAGCGCGTGTTGAGGGATTTTGCCCCAGAAAATATCTGGGAAGCCGGGCTGCAGCTCTACCAATCGCTGCTGCACCAATAAGGGCTGCACCACGAAGGCTCAGTCTTTTTCGCCGCCGTGGATCATGTCTGAGACCAGTCCGGCATCGTCTTGATTTTCGGCGACCACCACACCCGCCGTGTGAACCACCACAAACGCCGCAAAGAACCACATCGACAGCTCGTGGACTTCTTTCAGAAGCCCGGTGAGGTCCTTAGGCAGCGAGAGCTCGGTCTTGAAGTACATCAGCAAGCCAGACGTAATCATGAACGTGACCATCACGTAAAAGACGGCGTATCCGGCTTTGACCAAGAAGAAGTGTTTGCTTGGCTTCGCCCCCGCTGGGGCTTTAAAATACTTACGAAGTCCGCCCAACATCGGGTGCTGCCCCGGCATGAATCCAAGGATGATTCGAATAATGAAGAGGCCGGCGAGCGTGAACCCGAAGATGTAGTGGAAATCCCACATGGGTTCGCGAAGCCCCACGGCAATCTTCTTTGCGAGCTCGGGAGTGATCGTCGTTCCCGCATCCTGCAGCGTGGTCTCGATAAAGGCTGAATTTGTACGCCAGCTCAGGAAGGTCTTGCGCAGCAATACTGTGCCCAGAAGTCCCAGGATGACGAGCGCGTCAAGCCAATGCCAGAGGCGAAACCAAATGGACCTTTTACCGCGTAAGCTGGATGGGTTGTCTTCGGATTTCATGTTTGAACCTTATTGGAATATCAAGAGCGACATTATGCGCCGCAATTCTCCAACGACAAAGTGTCATAGGTCGTAGGGACCAGGCTGGAGCCTAGCGGACCAGTCGCTCACTGCTCACTGCTCACCGCTCACCGGTCTAGCCACGCCTGAAACATCAAAACGTCCCATAGGTGGTGCTGCCAGTTTTTGACGTGCCCAAGATGTTCATGCCACCGCGTGCGAATCAAAGCGGCGTCAAAATAGCCGTCTTGTTCAAGCCGACGTTTGCTCAACAGTTCCTCGGCCCAGCCACGCAGCGGCCCGCGCAACCAGGCGTCGATCGGCACGCCGAATCCCATCTTGGGGCGTTCGATCATTTCACGCGGAACATGGCGGTAGAGCACCTGACGCAAGGCCCATTTGCTCTGTCCGTCTCGGATCTTGAATTCGTGGGGCATGCGCCACGCGTATTCGACGACGCGGTGATCCAGAAGCGGCACACGGGCCTCAAGGCTAACCGCCATGCTGGCGCGGTCGACTTTGGTCAAGATGTCGTCGGGAAGGTAGGTCTCAAGGTCGGTCAACATCATCGACGACGCAAAATCACCCAGGTCACTCCACGCGACTGGGTGGGCTTCCCCGCCCAGAACAATCTTCGAAGACCAATGTGTAACCAACGTCTCGTAGAGGGCCAACTGGTCTTTTGCCGGAAGAACCGAAGCAAATTTTTGGAGCTTTTCGGTCGGAAGACGCACGCCCACACCGCTTGGAAGTGCGCGCTCCAACATGCCAAACGCCTGGTCCCATTTTCCGGCCGAAACGGCTGCTAAGCCCTTCGCCACGAGCCGTCGAGCGTCGATCGGCAGACGGCCCATCACCTTCCAAATCTTGGGCCCAAACACGTGCCGATTATAGCCGGCAAAAAGCTCGTCGCCCCCATCACCGCTCAACGAAACCGTGACATGTTCGCGGGCCAAACGAGACACCAGAAAGGTCGGAATCTGTGACGAGTCGGCAAAGGGCTCGTCATACATCGTTGCCAGTCTGGGAACGATTTCGAGCGCATCTGCGGCGGTCACGACCAATTCGGTGTGCTCTGTGCCCAGATGACGAGCAACTGCGCGCGCATGAACGGCTTCGTCATAGGCATCGTCTTCGAACCCGATCGAAAACGTACGAACACTTGATTGGTGTTTGCGCATCAACGCGACGACGGTCGACGAATCGACACCGCCAGACAAAAACGCCCCCAGCGGAACATCGGAGAGCAATCGATCCTGCACGGCTTTTTCAAGCACCGCCTCCAGACCATTCACGATGTCATCAGGACCTCCGGTCAGCGGATGATCAAGTCCAGCTCGCGCTACTTCACGCGCCGACCAGTAGCGTTCGACTCGAGTTTTTCCGCCCTTCACGATCAGCAGGGTCCCCGGCGACATCTGCGAAAAATCCTCGTAGATGCAAAGGGGTTGAGGGACACAATTGGCCCGCATATAGGCGGATAACGCGCGACGATCGATCTTGGGATCGAAGCCCGGAAAGCTCTTAAAGGCCTTGAGTTCCGAGCCAAAAACGAAGTTTTGACCCACGCGGCCAAAATACAGAGGTTTGATGCCCAGCCGGTCGCGCGCAAGCGTGAGTTCGGAGGTCTCGCGGTCCCAAAGTGCAAACGCGAACATCCCCACAAATTGAGTCACAGCCTCGCGAACACCCCATTTTTCGATCGCACGCAGCATGGTCTCGGTATCCGAATGACCACGCCAATTCCCGCCGAGTCGTGGCCGCAGATCGAAGTGATTAAAAACCTCGCCGTTGAAGACGATGACATAACGACCGGAGGCCGAATGCATGGGTTGCGCGCCTTCGATCGACAGGTCCTGAATTGCAAGCCGTCGATGCCCAAGCGCAACCTCGGAGCGCAGGTCAAACCAATGCCCAGCGCCGTCAGGCCCTCGGTGCTGAATGGCTTGTGTCATCTGCCCGAGCACTCGCTCAGGATCGACAACACCGCCCAAAAAACCAGCGATTCCACACACGGTATTTGTCCGATCTTAGGAGAGGTTCAGTTCCCGACTTTCATCTTTAGAATCTGATGAAGGTTCGTGAAGAGGACTGGCACGCGGCCGGGCGCTTCGCCATCGATGTCCAAATACACGGGCTCGGTTTGAGCGGCGCGAATCGAGACGGTCGACGCGTTGCGTCGGGAAACCTGAGGCAGGTCGAGGTGTTCAGCCTTATGGAGCAGGCCGATCAACGATGCGGAATTGCCTTTGGACAGGTCACCGAACAAAACGACCTGGAATTTGCCGTCATCGATTCGGGCACCCGGCGCGACCCACATACCGCCGCCAAAATACTCGCCGTTGGCGACGACGACGTTGAAGAACTTGTCGTGGATCTCTTCCAGATCGTCGATTCGAACGTCGAGGGCGGCGTTATCGTATTTGAACCACATCATCGCTGATGCTGCGGTGAAGCTGAGTTTTCCACCCATGCCCTTCCACATCTTGTTCACATACCGATCGACCATCCCGCCCATGCCGGCACTGGAAATATTGATGAAAAAACGACCGTCCAGGTGACCGTCCGGCCCCAAGAAAACCGAGAGTCCCAGGTCGATTGGGCGAATGTCTATGCCCCCCAGGAGCTTGACGGTCTCGTCGACGGACCCCATGGCGCCAACGGTCCTACGGAAATCTCCGCCGGTTCCCATCGGGATGAAACCAAAAACGGCATCGGGGTTGATCGGCTCTGGTTTCCAATCCGCCTTTCGACGAATCCAACCATCGTCGAGCTCAAATTCTGTGCGGAAATTCGGGCGTTCATAAAAGCCGTTCACGACTTCGTTGACCGTTCCGTCCCCACCCACAGCAACGACCATTTCCCACCCGGCACGCAAGGCTTCGCGCGCGAGCATCGTTGCGTGGCCTGGGCCTTCAGTGAAGGCGATTTCCAGCTCACCAATCCGCGCACGCAAAAGCCGTTCGACACGGCTCCAATCGCGACGGACGGAGCCGTTACCGCTCTCAGGGTTGGCAATCACAAAGGTACGATAACTCGACATCCAGACTCCTCAGAACCCGCAAGCAACGCAAATTGCGTCAAGAAGCGTCATCGAGGCCTTCTGGTCTCGTGCACGCCTAAAAGATTTGGTGCAGGTACTTGAACCGCACACCATCGAAGTTCCGCCTTCGCGGTCCAGTTGCTCAAGCCTCAAACGCGCGACCGTCTCGCTCGCCTGAGGCGCAACCACATGATAATGCGCCGACCCGCCGCAACATGGGGCATTCTCACGATTAAATTGGAATTCCTCGGGCTCGGGCTCGTAGACCGCAGCCGTCAGAGCGCGCGTGGCGTCGTAGAGGCCAAGGTGCCGGCCGACAAAACATGAATCGTGCAGCATAATCCCGGTGCCATCGATCCGGTCTTTGACCGGGAGTTCATCGACATAGTCCGCCAAAAACTCAATGGCATGGATAATATCGATGGGCCACGGGTTCGTAAACGAACCATCGGGCCGATTCATCGACACAAACGCGGCACAATCGGTGATCACGTAATCCACGGGGCCGAGCTCGTTGACCAACGCATCCCGGTACTCCGAAAACCCGTCCTTATCGCCCGCCGCGAGTGCCGGAAATCCGCAACACGCAAACCCGACACCTTCGCTGCGGGTGAAAAGGCGAACCTTCTTCCCGACGATGCTTTCGAGCAATCTGCCGATACGGGGGATCAACTCAGCGTAATGATGACGAGTCTCGCAATCGGGCATGAACACGATATCCGAGGTCTCGTCGAACACATCATTGGAGGCCAGCGGAGATGATTCTGGGTGCGGCGAGTTGCCGTCGTAAAAGAAATCAACAAAACCGTCGAGGGCTTCGGGGACGTGCCCTAATTCGCGCATCCAGGCGCGAGCCTCGAACATGGCTTTGGGGACGTCGTTATCGTGTTTGCACCACGTTTCGCAACGTTTGCAGCCCATGCAATGGTAAAAAATCTCAGCCACTTCGGCGTCGGGTTCAACCGTGCCGTTTTTGGCGAGTTCCAAAAGTCGCATCATGGCCCAGGGCGTGACGGTCTCACGACCTTCGGCCTCGGCCGCCGGGCATGAAAAGCGACACAGCTTGGGGCAATAGGTGCAGTAGGCGGTCGCTTTGTCGGTCTCGGGACCAAGACTTTTATCCATCACCTAACCTCAATAAGTCTGACGTTCATGGGCCCACCGCCAGACGCCGATCGCGGTCGAGCTCATTCTTGAGCGTCTGGGACCATTGCGACCAGTGCACGGCCTGATCGGTGGCCACGAGGCCTTTCGAATGAGCCAACGAAGCGATATCACCGGGAAGCTCGGCTGGGACTTTGCCCTTCGGATAAGTCGCATAGAACGTGGCGCGATGCCTCGTGAAATCCCAGATTTCGACCTCAATATTTTGGAATGCCGCAAGCACTTGCCCCGCATGCTCAGTACTGAATACGGCTCGATGAGTCTGTTTTGCGGTCGATGACTCGCGACGGTCTGGGTGCGCAGATTCCAGCGATTTACGTAGAATCGCGACGTCGTCGCGACCGCCCGTATCGGTGGGTTTCAATGACGCGAGCTCGCGCTCGATCGAGCGCAACACACCGTCAGCCGCAAATACAGCGACGTTTAACGTGCCACCGACATAACACGCCCAGGCAATATGAATGCCCATATCGAGCATCTTTTGATGCACGATCACAGCTTCCTGCGCGGCGATTTCCCAGCGGAATAATCGCGCCTCTGAGGGGCGCCAGACGACAAATGTCGCGTCTAAAATTGCCCCAAGAAAGCCTTCGCCGCCGATGAATAGATAACGCATGTCCGGGCCGCTCGCCTTGCGCGGTGCGGGCAAATATCCGTACTGGCCGTCGGTCGGGGTGAACCCTGAAAGCGCGATGCAGCTCGTGCGAAGCTCGCCGTCCCAGAGTTCCCGCCCTACGCCATGATGTCGGCCCAATAGGCCGCCAATCGTGGAATTGCGGGGGTTGAGTCCACTGCGTTCCATGGACAACCCGCGTTCGCGAAGTTCGTCCTGCAGATCGCCCCAGCGGATGCCGCATTCGACGCGCGCCAATTTGCTCTCTCGGTCCACCGAAAGCACACGGCTGCAGGACTCAGTACGAACGACGTCAAAAACCCGCTCGCCCAGGACCGACGGGCGAATATGCTGCCCATCACCCAATAAAAGCAGCGGCGCATCAAGGTTTGGGTTTGCCAGAACCTCAAGCAACTCTCCGCTGTCTGCTGGCCAGAACTCTTGTCGCGGTGCGGGCAGATCTCGCTGTTTGTAAAACGTCTTTGCGTAGCGTTTTTTTATGGATGCACTCATAGCGCGTACACCTTGCCCGGATTCATGATGCCATCCGGGTCAAACGTGGATTTAAGCGCCTGAAAGAGTGACGAGCCGCCAGGATGATCGTGATGAGTCCACGCGGCTTTGGATTGTCCGACGCCATGATGATGAGCAATGCTGCCGCCGGCTCGAGCCACCGCGTCCAGACCGACCTTCCACGTCGTTTCGTAGCGCTCCATGGTCTCGTCGAGGTCAGCTCCAAATCCCGCAAACGTGAAGTAGATCGAAGAGCCTTCGGGATACACATGAGAAAAATGCGCCATCACCAGCACGTGGGGGCTGAGCGCTCGGCGGACCGACTCATAAAGATGATTCAGATTCGCCCAGGTGGTCGAGACTTCCATCGTGTCCACAAACGCGCCGGAGTCG
The DNA here is from genome assembly GCA_041554035.1 of Allomicrovenator sp. GTDB lineage: Bacteria > Myxococcota_A > Bradymonadia > Bradymonadales > Bradymonadaceae > JBFFMO01. The sequence continues at coordinate 10,429 of JBFFMO010000028.1, forward strand.
TACATCGCGGATTGTTTGTACGACACGTTCATGCGGTTTTTGAGCCAGTGCTGGCCGGGTTCCTGACCCAAATCGGTGCCGTAATGCGACAAAATACCAAACGCATGATGGGCTTCGTCGGCGACGATGCGCGAGGTGCCTTCAAACCCAATCACCAGCAGACATTCGGCGGGCAAGACATCGATCACCCGGTTCAACGTGAGGGGTTGACCCAAGACTCGGCCGAGCAGGGCCGATTTGACCGTGGAAAGCCGGCCTTTCAAGTCGCCGCTGACGTCACTTGGCAAAATCTCAAGCGCCAAATCACCCAATTTCTGAGTCAGGATCTTTGTGCGCAGTGATTCGCCGCCCGAGCCCGATCGACGTTTTGCAATCAAGGAGTCGAACGCGTCGTAAAGCCTTACTACAGCTGGCCGAACGCCCTGCTGCATCATGTCACGAATCGCTTCAAGAGCGGTCTCGACGCTTGGAAATTGAAACCCGCGATAGACCTGAATTGTAGGATTCGGAGACACCCGCAGCGTGGCCTCGGTCAAAATGCCCAAAGTGCCTTCGCTGCCGACAAAAAGCTGAGTCGTGTCCGGCCCGCAATCAGGCACAAGGTGGCGTGGACGAGCGGCGAGCGGGTCGGGCGCGGTTTCCAGGACCTCGCCGGTGCCGGTCACGACCCGCATGCTGGCGATCATGTCCTCAATTTTCCCGTATCGACTCGAATATTGCCCCGCGCTTCGTGCGGCCAGATAACCACCCAGGCTTGAGCAATAGAGCGATGACGGATAGTGCCCAAGCGTCAGTCCTTGTCGGTTGAGCTCCTGTTCGAGCGTCATGCCGATGATGCCCGCCTGTGCGCGCACGGTCATATCACCAGGACGTGTCGCCTGAACCTTACGTAGACGTTTCAAATCGACGATCACGCCTTCGCCGTCGGTAATCGCACCGCCACAAACGCCGCTTCCTGCGCCGTAGGGAACGATCGGCGTACCGGTCTGGCGAGCCCATTGAATCAGGCCCAGCACTTCGTGCTCACCCTTGGGTTGCACGATCGCGGCAGGCAGATGGTGACGGACTTGGCGGCCACGAGTCAGGATGATTCCGCGCGGCCAACAGTCATTATTGTACGCAAGGCGATCCGGTCCGCTCGTGAGCACGTGCGCCCGTCCCACGATTTCGGAGAGATCGTGTTCGAGCGCCCGGTTCAAAGGTGATTCGCTGTTCATTTTTGCGACCATGGCGCCAAGGTAGTCGGTTTATCAATTACGCGCTAGCCATAGTGTACTGCGCTGATGGGTACGCCGGCATCTTGCGACTGTGCGATTCGATACGCGGGCATCTTGCCCGCATGGCGATGGGTACGCGGGACCATGCAATTCTGCGATTGGTGCGCAGGCCCTATGGTCTGCATGCGATTCTGCGATTGGTGCGCAGGCCCTATATGGCCTGCATGTGATTGGTCCGCAGGACCATGCGATTATTCAAACCCATGCGAACCATAAGGCTCGCGGACCAATCAACAAAAACCACCGCTTGTTCGACCCTTATGCGACAGCCTCATCCTGCGCTCAGATTCTGCGACAGACACAAGGTCCCAATGCCAAGCCGGAGCTTCAGCACCACACTGCTCACCGCTCACTGCTCACCGCTCACCGCTCACCGCTCACTGCCGACTGCTAACGCTTGTCGCGATCAATCGCGCAGAGTAAGGTGCTGCCTATGATTCGGCGAATCGCCGTACTGGCGTTACTGGTTTTGGGGGCATGCGATAAATCGGACGGACTTCCTCCGACCGTGTCGATCAATGCGTCCGAAGTCGATGGCGGATCTACATCCACAACTTCCGGCAATAAACGCCACCACTTAGAGTGGCCCAGTGATTTTGCGCTCTGGAAAGGTGCCCCCATAAAAAACGGCGCTGCGCTCCCTCCATGCCCCTCCGCTTGGTTCGAAAAACGCCTCGATGACGAATACACCGTCTGGAAATGTTCGAATTATCCCGATTCAAAATTGGGCGAAAGCGAACTTGTCGTGCATTCCACTCGCGGCAAAATCTTCACCGTCACGACCACCATGGCGTGCGCCGACCCGAATGCATGTGCTGAAGAACGCGCCCAAATACTTGAGATCAATAAGGATCGCAACGTCCCGGTTCCCGCAAAACATGCCAAAGTCATCTCGAATATTTGGAATCTGAAAAGCTATTTTGTGGCGCTTTCAGCGGTCGAGCTTGGTTTTTCGATGCGATATTTCGACTCCTTGGACGACCTCGGTGTCCATGAACGGTTGGTGGACCAGCAAAACGATCCGCCACGACTCGATAAGTTCTACACGCTGGGCCAACAACGCTACCGGATGAAGTCCATCGCGCCGACGGACTCGGTTGGACGCGGCAAGGACCGGTGGTCGGCCAAACAGGATTCAGTGTTTGTGGTCGTGTCGTATGTGATCGAAAACCGCTCCCACGCCGTGCTCCAAGATGACCCGGCCGACGTCGTCTTGGTCGCGAAGGACAAGATTTACTCACCCGACGTGAAGGCCGAGGACTATTACCTTCGGGCGGACAAAACGGGCCTCTTTGTCACCCCATTGGACTACAAATCCCAGAAGCCGCGCTTCCATGTTTTTGAAGTCAAACGTCAAGATCTGGCACGCTCGGCGCTCCTTGTGTTATCTCAGGGCGACCAGAAATTGGTTTATCAGATTAACTAATTAGGGGACCGGTTTGATCCACCTTTGGTACTCAAATCATCTTGAGAAGTTGGTTGTCGCCTTGGCTGACGCCATCCAATCGGAGCGCACGGATCCGCTCACGCCCATTACGATTGTGGTGCCTAATCGCAATATCGCGACGTTTCTGAAATTCGAGCTGGCCCGCCTCCACGGCATCGCGGCGAACCTCGAAACAATCTTCGTGAACCAGTTTTTTGAAAACCTCAGGCCCGAAGGCTCCGAGGTGTTGCGACGTGAGATCCTGCGCAGCCTGCTGATCGAGCGCATCGAGACCATCTGCGCCGCCGATCCCATCGCCCGGCCGGAAGACGAGGAAATCCGCTCCTACCTTGGCGCAAGCCTTGACGAAGACGACCACGATCGGCGTCTTTTTCAGCTCGCCGATCGGCTGGCGAAGCTCTTTGAAGAATACGAGTTGTCGCGGCCGGCGATGATTCGCCATTGGCCTGCGGGCACGATATTGGACCGTGAGCCCTATTCATCGACCGAGCGGTGGCAGCGTCTATTATGGTTGGATATTTTTGGGCCCGAAGGCTGGGCAGCTGAACACAACAAAAGCGCGACCAAAACCACGATGCGATTTGGTGAGGTGTTGCGCGGCATCGTGGACCGACGACCGGTCCTTGACGGGCCCGTCCACATCTTTGGCCTCTCCTACCTTTCACGGCTCTATTACGACGCCATCGGCACTTTGGGAGACACCTCCGAAGTGTTCATTTACGCGCTAAATCCGTGCATGGAGTATTGGGAGGATGTGCCTAATGGCTGGGCTGTTACACGTAAGAACCGCTTCAAGAAGCGCCGTGACGAACAAGCAGCGCTCAACCTATTGACCGTCGACGAGGCGCTCTTCGAAGACGAAGAGGACCCGCCCCCGCTCAAGCTTTGGGGCCGACCCGGTCGCGATAATATTCGCATGTTGAACCTGCTGACCGATTGCGATTTCGAGACCGATTTTGTGGATCCTTTGTTGGATGCCGACACGTTGCTGCATCGAATTCAGCACGATGTGTTGGTGCGCGCTCCGATGAAAGAGCCCGCCTACGCTTACTCAGACGACACTTTGGTTATTCTTCAGTGTCCGACGGTTCAACGGGAAATCGAGATTGTCGCCAGCGAAATCTGGGAGCTAATTCGACGGGCCAACGAGGCCGGTGAGTCGCTCAGGTTCAATGATATCGCCGTGATCGTGAACCAGTCCGAGCGAGAAGCCTACCAGTCGCGCATTCGCTCGGTGTTCAAAGATACTTA
>JBFFMO010000029.1:0-14324 GCA_041554035.1 Allomicrovenator sp.
GATTTTCGGTCTTCGTATCCCGGCGGACAGAAAAAACCGCCGATATCCGAGCCTACGATTTCGTCCTCGCCATCAGCCTCGTCCTGCGCTCGGGCTCGATCAACGACAAACGACATCAACGAATCGGCCTCGTCGTCGTCCTCATTTGGGGCCGCACCCGTGTTCAAGTCGAGGCCAACATCAAGCGCAATTGAAGTGACTGGCTTAACCACCACGGGCTCGCGCGCAGCGATGGCGGAAGCGGTTCGGGACGCCTGTCGTGCGTTTCCGCGCTCCTCAAATTCATTCTCTTCCACGTGTCTGGAGTGGTTTCTCGCAAGAATTCCTCCCAACAAAAAGATCACGAAGAGGGTAAGGAAAGGAAGGCTCTCCGAGACCGGAAAAGCCGCAGAGCAGGCCTGAGTCGCCATCGGTGTGCGCGCGCTGATTTCAGTCGGGACGGTCTGGCCGCTGGCCTCGAACTGGCTTTGAGCGTACCGAACGCGCTCGGCCATCGCACGGTGATCGTCAAGGTCTGGAACCGAGTCCATGATTTGGACGAGGGTGTCCGTGCAACTCCACCACGCCCAACCCACGCCGGCTGTGGAGGCAAAACCGAGGACAAACAGTATGTTGGCAAGTGTCCGCCACGTCGTCGAACTCATCGGGTCACATCACGCAAATTTTGGCCTTCTTCGCCGAATCTGTGGCATCATAGAAGTCGGTTGCCCTACGAACAAGTTTTGAGGCCATGAACGACGACGCGACTTATATCCCTGGGCGTGGGGTACTTGCCGAGATTGATATCGGCTCATTGCGCCACCATGGCGACGCGATCAAGTTCACATACCATGATCGTTTTGGGATGGCGTCAGAGGGATTCCTGCTGCGTTTCCGCGACTCGTACGTTGCGTACGAAAACCGATGTCCCCACTGGAGCGTCCCGCTGGATGCCGAAGAAAACCAGTTTCTGGACTCCAGCGCGTCGTACGTTTTTTGTCCGATGCACGGGGCAGGGTTCGACGCGTTGGATGGCGCGTGTTTTCAAGGTCCCTGCATGGGCGATTCGCTTGAGCGATTCGAAGTCATCATCGATGGGAATCACGCGATCATTCAGGCCATGCGCCCCCGTCTTTTTGGGCCTTGAACTCAGGGCGCCTCGTCGCACCAGGAATTGGTCGCAGTGCTTGGCGTGTAGATTGGCGGCTCTGCGAGGTCGCCCCAGACGTTGCCGGCGACTCCAATCAAGACCGTCGTGGGCGCTGCAACCGTGATCGTCACGGAGGCATCGCCTGTGTTCAGCACACAGATATCATCGCAGCGCACCTTGACCACAGCACCATCGACGCACGATTCACGGCTGGGATTACAGGGCATCAGATTATTGCCATCCAATGATGCAGCCGTGGGTTCGAACCCTCCAAGTCCTGTGGCGGCGACCTGAATCGGTCCATCCTGGGCGGCATCACCGTTCATGTCAGGATAGAGCGCGATACGACGGTCGGGCATGTCGCCAAGCGTGGTCACATTCCCGCCGTAAAAAGAAGCCGGGGCCTCGGAGAGTAGAATTAGCGCCGTGCCCGGCCGAACAAAGACGGGGACTTCGGTCACAGGGACATCGACATCGACCGCAGAACTCGAACCGAGCGGGTCGCCGTCTACTGGCGCAAGGCCGAAGAGCGGCCACCACCCTGTGCTCGGAAGGCGAACACGCTGTTGGGTCGAGCCAGCCGACAGGACCGGAGCGATGATGAGGTCATCCCCAAGGAAAAATTCATACTGGTCGCCCTCCCAAAGTTCAGGTCGCTCGGGCTCAACGAGCCATGGATGCCGAGTCATCGGCAACCCGTCGTTGTTGGCCTCTTGAAGCAGAGCTTGAAAATACGGGAAGAGCATCGCGTGCACCGTCGCGTAACGCTTCATATGCCCCGTGGATTCGGCGTCCCGATCGAAATGCCAGTTTGCACATTCCATCCCGCCGTGGTGGGTGCGCATCAAGGGATGAAATGCAGCCGTGGCAAGCCAGCGAAACCAGAGTTCTTTGGTGGTTGTGGGAATGCCGCCAAACGAATTGTAACCGGCGATGTCCGAGCCGTAGATCGAAACCCCAGAAAGGCCGACATGTACACCAATGGGGATGATCGTGGGAAAGCCATCGTCATACTCCCAGTTTGTGTTCTGGTCGCCGCCCCAGAAAAGCGGGGCGAGCCCTGCCGTTCCGCCATTCACCGACGCCCAACCGCTGCGCACAAAAAACGCCCAGTCGCCGTCCGGACGTGCTTCCTCGAAGGCCTCTCGGTTCGCGCGTTGCCAGGCCAGTGGATAGGGATTGTGGAAGGTCCAAGGGTCTTGCCCGGAATCCAAATTTGTATCCACCGGCAGCCATTCCGCGAAGTCGGCCATCCAGCCGTCGACACCCAAATCCGTGATGGCGCGGGTCTGGTAGCCTTTGAGCCATGCGAGAGCATCTGGGTTAGTGAGGTCGACGAGACTGGCGTCGCGGAAGGCAGGATCACCAAATATCGTAGGAGTGCCATCATCGTTCTGGATCAGAAATCCGCCGGCCTCGCCCTCCGTAAACATCCGCGTGGGCGCGGGCACGAAGGGATTAAAGTAGGCCAAGAACGCAAAACCACGATCGTGGAGCTCCGAGATTTGCGTCGGCAAATCGGGGTAAAAAGCCTGGTCCCATTCCCAAGCATAACTAAGTCGATACCCTGCGGCCGTTGAATCACCACCAATCCAATCTTCGGTCCAGATTGCCGAAGCCGGGATATCATTGGCGCGCAAACGGTCGGCTACAGCGTTGACTCGCCACGGGCCTCCCACAGCATCCAGCCAGAGCCCAAAAACCCAATCCGGTACACTTCCCACCGTTCCAACGAAACCGGACACGGCCTTCATGCGCTCCTTCGGAGTGCCGGTAACAACTTGAAAGCCTGGAAGTCCGGCAAAACTGCGTAGTTTCACAAATCCCGCCGAACAAACATCAACCTCAGAATAGGCGTCGTGCGTCAGGATTCCGGTCCATCCCGCCGAACTGTGCAGAATTCCCATTGGGGCATAAGCGGCTTCTAAAGCGTTGTTGAAGGGAAAAAGTCCGCCGTCTTCCTTTTTTCCATTGCCTTGTTCTTGAGTCCAAAGCGGGTAAGTACGGCCGCGCAAGTCCATCCCGGTAACTTGGGAACCCAGGCCAAAAAACGAGTCGTTCGGGTCGCACGCGATCGACCATTCTGCACCTGGGGCGTCGGTTTCGACTTGAAACCGACCATCATCACGCAGCGAAAGCGTCGCGATTTTGCCGTTAGTCAGCTCGTAATCGAGATTCAGGCCATCTTCGACCACGGTCGCACGAACGCTCTTTGCGCCCGCCCACGTGGCAGAATCAGCAAACACATCGATTTGAAAATTTCCAAACGCTGTGCGCACAGAAGGTTCGCCTTCCATCGTTCGAATCGGAACACCGCCGCAAGGGCTTGGGCCCTGAAGCAAGACGTCTTCGTGCGCCGCGCTCCATGAGCCATCGGCCGCTACAATAAACGACCAGTTTACCCCCGAGAATTCTGTAATCTCCCCCGGTGCGCACGTTGTTTCTAACCCGGCGTCGGCTGTGTCTGCGCTTGCGTCGGCTGTGTCTGCGCTTGTGTCCCCGGCGGCATCGACATCGTTCTTTATCGGGATAGAGGACGAGGAGTCATCACAGGCCGTCAATGATAGGCCGAGTACAAAAAGCGAGGCCGTCCAACGCATGGCGTCTCCTGAGCAGGTTTTGAATCGCTGAAAAAGAACACAAAAAAAGCGGCGAGGCAAAAGCCCAGCCGCATCGCCCGTGTTCCTCAAGAACAAAAAAAAGGCGGCGAGGCAAAAGCCCGGCCGCCAGTAGAACCCAAGGGGTGAACTTAGTTAGCGAGTGGAAGAACAAGTCCGGCGCCGCCAGCGGCCGTGTAGCCGACCAAGCCAAGTGCAGCGCCATCTTGGTTGTCTGCTGGGACGTTGAATCCTGAAGCTACAACCGTAAGTGCGAGACCCGCAAAGCCGGTCGCGTCAAACGTGAACGGTCCGATCGACGCCTGACTTCCAGTGATTCGAAGATTCAATGGAATCGAAGCGGGGTCGATTGCGGTGTAGTCGCTGATGTCGCCGTACGACAAGGCTTGGAAGATGGTCGTGTTCATCGACGTGCGCAGATCTACGGTAGGAGCATCGGTTGCGCCATGAACGGCGATGAGTTCGACCTTAGCAGGGTCAGAAGCTGCTTCACGGGCGTCGGTCTTCAACGCCAAGGTGAGTGCCGTCGAAGTTCCGTCAGGGTTGGCTGCAAAGTCAGCAGGTGTGAGGACGCCGTTGGCAATAGCGACGTACGACTTCTTGCCTTCAAGAGTCACGTTTACGTCCAAGACTGCATCTGCAACAGCCGTGCTGGTGCTTGGTGCGATCGAGACTTTGCGCTCGCCGGCTGGAACCGTGATGAACGGTGTTGCAGTGCGGAATGCAAAATCATCAAGAGCCAATTTGTCGTCGATGTAGACGTCGACAGCTGCGGCTGCAGGATCTGCCGAGTTATGGATCACCTGAAGTCGTGAGGCTGAAGGAAGAGCGATGCCTGCTCCACCGGTCGAGAAGAATGCAAAGAGTCCAAACGGAGCATCTGCATTCTGCGCGGGGTCCACGAATCCGCTGGCAACAACGACAACGGCCACGCCAGCAGGCACTGCAGCTCCGAACGAAGCGATTCGAGCTGTGTTGTCAGCGTTCGTGACATCCATCACGGCGCCGCCCTCTGGGAACGCCGCGTAGGCTGTTGCATCGCCATATTTGGCGTCGTCAACAGGCTTAAGGGTTGGGTCGTTGTTCAGGATCACGTCGATCGTTGGAGCGTCCGTGACACCATGGAATACGGCGACGATGGCGCCAGCATCGGATGTCGTTTTTGCGTCCTCAATCGCGTAGAGGTTGAGAGCTGTGCTCTCTGCGTCTGGATTGGCGTCGAATGCGGTTGGGTCCACAACACCGCTTGCGATCAAGACAGTCGTGCTGTCGGCCACAAGGTTATAAGGACCAAAGGTTGCGATCGCGTCATCCGCCGACGTCGAATCGCCTGGAGCAATCTCGATCTCAAGGTCGGCACCAGCAGGAACGGTTTCGAACGGGCTTGCGTTACGGAAGTCGAAGTCGTCCAGGAACATGTCACCGTTCACATACACGTCGACGGTTGCAGCAGCAGGATCCGCGGAGTTGTGGATCACTTGCAGAAGAGCCGTGGCACCATTATTTGTGCCGTTATTGGTGGTGTTGTTCGTCGTGTTGTTCGTCGTGTTGTTGGTGGTGTTGTTCGTCGTGTTGTTGGTGGCGTTGTTCGTCGTGTTGTTGGCGTTATTGCTTGGTTCGTCGTCATCACCACAGCCCACGCCAACGAAGAGTGCCGCGGCTACAACTGCTAACCATTGTGTTCGATTGAATCTCATAATCTTTCTCCTCAAATTAATTTAGGTCCGATGTCGTGTGCTTTGGATGCACACGTTTTCGATTAGGTTTATGCACACTTGCAAAAAATGTAATTGGAAACAAGGCCCTCCAAATTTTGACAGAAGAAGACCGTTGCATCGCTCGTTCCACTCAGGAATTGCATTTCGCGTGCCCGAACCCAGCCTCTGCGTTGAATTAATCCCCACACGATCATTTAAACTCAGTTTTCTCGTAGGCCCGGTGTCAGAACATCGGTGAACCATTGACTCGAAACACGTGTGAATCGTGTGAGTCCGTACGAGCTTGGATAGACAATTCTGGCGATCTTTTTTGTCGCTCCGGTGAAAATCTTGCGCGCTAGCGTCGATGCATCTCCGGTAGGAATGTATTTTGTGGCCCAACTCTCTTCGTATTGTTGGCGAGCGGCTTCCTCCATCGCGCTTCGTACCGGACCGGGATAGACGGTCAACACGTGCACGCCTTGCGGAGCAAGCTCCACCCGAAGACTCTCCGAACACGCGGCCAGACCCGCTTTTGAGCCGTTATAATGGCACATGCCCGGGGTGTGGGTGATCGCGGCCACGCTGGCGATATTGATAATTGCGCCGGCTTTTCGCGCGATCATGTCCGGCATCACTAATTGCATCAGTGTCAGTGGGCTTGTCAGGTTCACGTTCAACAGGCGTTGCATGCGCTCGACCGAGACTCCGGAAGTCGGCTCCACGTATTGGATTCCCGCGTTGTTCACCAGGACGTCGATCGGGCCCAGAGCCTTGACGCAATCCTCGATGACGTCCGTGCACACACCAGGGTCGGAGAGGTCGGCCGGGCGCACAAAGGTCTTCACCTTGAGCTCCGCCGCCAACGCATCAAGGTTCTCTTTACGCCGGGCAACCAGTGACACATCCCACCCTTGGGCGGCGAATTCACGTGCGATTGCGTCGCCAATACCCGATGAAGCTCCAGTGATCAGTGCGTGCATGAGTCCTCACAAAATCGAAACATTAAGTACATAGGTATAAAACGAATCTGAGCCAGACAGAGTGCGGTCGATCACGATATAGACTCGCTCCGTCGCTGTCGCCGTGTAGGACAACGCAGCGCCGCTGCCGCCCGCTGTATTGCTCAGGCATTGCGTTCCTGCTGCACAGTCCTTGGTCAGATACATGATGCCAAAGCCCGAATTGGTCGTGAAGTTGGTGTTGAGCACCTGTCCCGCGATCAGGTCGACGTAGTACGTGTGGTCAGTGCCCACCTGAGCGTCGCCGGTGGCAAAATTACACGTGCCCGCGGCGCCGGTACCATTATCGATCGCATTGGTCCCAGCGTAATTACCGCTGTTGGCGCCTATAAGCGCCGGGATTGCATCGACACACACATCGCCCGTTGGCATGCCACATGCGCCTGCCGAACAGCCGCCTGCACAGGCATACGATTCTTTTCGGGTTCCGGTCGGGCAATAGGTCAGGGTGTTGGCGTCGGAACATGATGTCACGCCGATTGTGCAAGGTGGTCCGGCAAAAATATCGACCGCAAATACGCCGTCATCTGACGAGGTGCTTCGCGAATCCAACACGACATAGACGGTCTCGGGGCCTGTTGGGACATACGACAGCGACTCGACATTGCCGCTGACATCCGTTCCGTCAACACATCCGTGGTCGGTGATTTGGTCGCGAAGTCCGCCACAATTTTTCACCAGATAAAGGGCGGGATTCTCAGCGCTTGGTCCAGTGACACGGGCATCCAAAGACTCACCGGCCGCCAGATCGACCCTGAAGACAACGTCGTTTCCTGGGGTGTCGTAGCCCACACATGAAGTCGAGGTCAGGGTGTTGTCGTTGGTGAAAGAGTCCAGAGGAATGCTGAACAAACCGCCACCCGTCGCGTTGATCGGGTCGGCGCATGTTTCGCCCTTCGGCTGTCCACATTGGCCAGCAGAGCAGCCGCCAAAACAAGAGACGTTCACCAGTGTGGTCCCCTTATTGTCACAGAATTGAAGCGAGTTGGCATCAAGGCAGGTTGTGGAGTTTGGCGCGCAGGTATTGGCCGGGCGTCGCACGACATCGAGCACAAAATCACCCGTCGTCGACGTCGTATCGAGGTCTGCGAACACGTAGAACACTCCTGTGCTCGGCGCGTTGAATTCGAGAGTCTCCGGAGTGTTGTTGTCGTCAGCACCCGATATACAGCCGCCCGCCACGATCGCGTTGGTTCCGCATGCGGTCGAAACATAGAGGACTGGGTCGGTTGGCCCTTGAAGGGTGAGTTTCACGAAGTCGCCCTGATTCAAGTTCATCTTGTAGACAGCATCACGTCCCGCCGCGTCATCGCCGGTGCAAGACACACTGTTGACCATCGGATCATAGGCATTCGTGTAATACGAAACGGGCGCGCGGAAAGTTCCGCCGGCACTGACGTCGGTCGCCCCGGTGCACAGGTCGTTCGGAGTGGCGTTGCACACCCCACTTGCGCATCCGAAATAACAGGTCGACCGGTCGTAGAGTCCGTACGAATTACAGGTCAACAGATCGGCTCCTCCGCATACCTTCTGTCCCGGCGTGCACTCTTGCTGCTGGATCTTGATGTCCAAATAGAAGGCATCATCGTCGGTTGCCCAGTCATTATCTGCGACCAAATAGACCAGCCCGGTTGTAGTGGCGAGGTACTGAAGTTTCACTTCCGGCGTCAGACTTGCGGCTCCGCCGAGGCAGGTCCCCACGGCGTTCGCACAATCTGTAATCAGGTACAAAGAAGGATTGGTCGTGGGGTCCGACGCGACCACTTTCGCGGTCAGGACTGACCCCGCTGTAAGCGACACGGCGTACACGCCTTCTCGGCCTGGGGCCGATTGTTTGGCACACACCGAACCAGGGTTGAGGGTGTTGGTGTACCGACCGTAGGAGTCGATGATCACAGTGCTGGCCGAGATCGGCGTGGCGGTGCTGCATGAGTCGTTGATGATTGGATCGGCCGCACATGCCGTCGAGTTCCCACATCCATTAGCGCACGACGCGCTTGCAAAGATGCCACCGGCACCGTCGCACATGCTCAAGACGCCTGAGCGACACGTCGACCCATCGGGCACACAGGTCTGTCCGCTCACGATGTCGACCGCGACCGTGAATGCCGAAGTGATCGTGTATTCAGAGTCGACGACGAGGTAATAGCGCTGGGTCGCATCCGCGACAAAGCTAAGGGTCTTATCACCGTAAACCGCCGCGTCTCGACAGGCTGCTTTGGTGTCGCCGCCGCAAGCGTCCAAGATGTACATGCCACTGGCCGTGGTGGTCGAGGTCAAGACCGCGTCCAAACGATCGCCGGCCACCAGATCCACCGCAAACACAGCGTCCGTGCCGTCTTGTTGGCGTGAGCTGTACACGATGCATGAGCCAACACCGGGGTCGGTGTCGGCTTTGAACGAAGAGTACGTTCCCGAAAATGATGTCCCACTTGTCAGCATAATGGCGTCGGCGCAAATCTCGCCGCTTGGTGTGTTGCAGCTGTTTCCGCTGCATCCGCCGGCGCAGGTGTACGACTCAAAAAGGCCAAGGTTATTGCAATATTTCAGGTTGAGGCCGTCGATGTCGCACAGTTGCTCACCGGCGACACACTCAGGAAGTAGGGTTTCGATCAGCAGCTCAAAGGGTTCGTCCGAAAGCGTCGAGGTCGAATCTGCCACCACGTAGAGGGTCTGAGCAGCTGTCGCGACGTGATAGAGCTCCGACACGTACGAGATGGATGGTGCCCCAACGATGCACGACGTGGTCGCTGCACAATCGGTGAGCACGTAGAGCGCGGGCGTTTCTTGCCCAAACGACTTCAGCTTGGCGTGAAGAATCTGGCCTGCCTGAACGTCCACGGCATACACGGCTTCGGGGCCCAGGGCCGTCGTTCCAGCACATGTTGAGTTTGGCAGCGTGATATCCGCTGACAAATTGCTGTAATTTCCGAGCACCAACGTGCCCGTCCCGACATTGGGAGCCGTGGCGCAAACGTCTGCCAGTGGGTTGAGCGCACAACGAGTGCCATCGCATGAGCCTGAGCAGGCGTAGGTGGCATGGGCTGCATAGCCCGTGGCATCGCATAGGGTGACCTGATTTGTTTGCGTGTCACACGACGCTGCATCTGGGTTGCAGGCTCCGCCAAAAGTCACATTTGCGGTCAGCGTGTAGGCCGAGGACGACGTCGAGGTCGAGCTTGCGTCCACGACGATATAATACCGGCCGCCGGTCGGGGAGTAAGTTGAAAGGCTGGTTGTGCCGCCCAGTGAAACGGGCGACGCCACACAGGAAGTGGCAGCACAGTCTTCAAGAATGCCGATGAACGCAGAGCTGGAAGTCGTGGTCAGGTTGGCTCGTAAGATGTCCCCCGGCAAAAGGTCGATCGCATAAATGGTGTCGTTGCCGACGGTCGAAACCGTGTCGTCCATCAAACATTGGCCGGTCTTGGGTCCCTTAAACTGGATCGCATTGGTGGCCGAAGACCGATTGATGGAGCCACTTACCGGAACACCCGACGTCAAGACGATGGGGTCGGCGCACACGTTGCCAAGCGGTTGTGCACAAGCTCCCCCGGTGCAGCCGCCGGCGCAGGTGAAATCCTCAAGAATGCCGTAGGCGTTGCAGAATTGAAGGGTGTCGGCCGTGCTGCACACCGAGGGTTGTCCAGGGGTGCAGTTTGGTGCCTTGATCGCCACATTCAGCGTGTACGTCAGGGTTGTGGTGCCCGTCGTTGAACGGTCCATCACCAGGTAAACCACTTCGTCTTGCGTGGCCTGATAGGTGAGCTTGCCAGCGAGCCCATCAGCGGTGTTGGACAAACATGATGTTCCGGCGCCGCAGGTGCCCAACAAGTACATCATCGCGTAGGACGACGTCGCTGTGTACGACGCAAAGAGGTACTCGCCGGCTCGAAGCGACGCGACGTAGATGGTGTCTGAGCCGACAGGTTCTTCCGAAGAAGGGAAATTGCAGCTTCCCTTCGACCCGACGCCAGGATTGATCGTGTTGGTTCCCGAAAACGGCTTGTTGGCATCGACGAAACCATCGGAAATCGAGATCGCGTCGGCGCAAATCTGGCCAGCAGGCATCGTGCATGTGCCCGTCACACAGGCGCCGCCACATGGCATCGTCGATGGAAGACCAAGCTGTGAGCAAAACGAAAGCGTTGAGCTGTCGGCGCAACCCAGCGACTCGCCGGGCGTGCATTGTGGGCTTTGCCAGGTGACCGAAACGGTGAAATCACCGCTCGCCAGAGACGAGCTGGCATCGACCACGACGAAATACGGGCTTCCATCCGAAACCCATTGCGTGGTCTCGTTCATGATGTTCGCTCCGTCCGATCCAGCGACACACGTGGTCGACGCCGAAGAGCAATCTCGAATGGCGTAGATTGACGCGTCGAAGGCCGCCTGAACTGTGGCACTTACAATCTGGCCCGCGGGTGGCGTGACGGTGAACGTGGCGTCGGGACCGTAAGCAGACCGCCCCGTACACCCCGAGAAGCCAGGCGTGTAGTCGTCGCCATATTCGTCGATCCGTCCGGTGAAAGACATGGAGCCCAGATCCACCGCGCCCGTGCATTGGTCGTTGGTGACCGGATTGCAAACTCCAGCTGTGCATCCGAACGAGCAGTTCTGGCTCGTTTTGGCCGTCCCATCGGAATTGCAGGTTTCCAGCATCGTCCCTACGCAGGCTCCCCCCGAAGGCACGCAGACGACCGGCGCGACATCGATGGAGATCGTGCTGGTGCCGTAGCTTGTGCCACGCTCGATATCGGCGATCACAAAGATCGTCTGTGTCGCATTCGTTGTGTTGACGTAGACCAGTTCTTCGTCGTTGAAAGCCGAAGAGTTGGCGCCGGCAACACACGTGGAGAGGTCTGAGCAACTGGTCACGGCGTAGAGCGCGATATAGTCGCCAGTGGCACGAGTCAGGTTGGCACGGACGCGCGATTGCGGCGGGATATCCACGCGGTATGTGGCGTCGGGACCATTGGTCTGTGTTCCCGATGAATCAGGAACACACCCGCCAGCGCCGGGGTCGTAATCGTTTGTGAGCGTGTTCCAGGCGATTGTGCCGGAATAGCCAGCGCTCGCGTCTGTCGCTGTCGAACACACATCCGTTGGTTTTCGGATGCAATTTCCTGTTCCGAGATCGCATCCGTTTGGACATTGAGCCGTCAAGAACGCCGTTCCTTCATTATTGCAGAAATAGGTGAAATTAAGGTTCGCCCCCACGCACTTGTTGTCTGCGGCGCTGCACAAGGTCTCGGTGGTGTCGAACGCCAGGTCGTATGCCCCGCCCGGATTTCCCTCAGTGCCTTGCACGACCACGAAATAGGTCCCCGGATCCATCACCTTCTTATGGGTCAGAACTCCCGAAACCGTAGGCGCTTTACATACGATATCGCTGGCCGAGATCTCACACTGTCGTCTCAAAGAAAACGACAGGGCTGCGCCATTTTGCGGTGTAATGCTCAGGTCGACAAATTGCGGAGAATCGAGCGTGAAGACGTAGATATTCTCGCCAGCGGGATTGGTCGCCGACGTGCATGTGGACCCAAGTTGGAAACTTGAGCCCGAGGTCGAGTTTCCTACGAGTCGGTCTCCAGGCTTCAGAGTCGTCGGGTTGAGGCAGGCCTGAGCCGCGACGGGATCGAGCATGTCTACGAAGAGGCGGTAGCGCGCTCCAGCGAGCTTCACATCCACGTCTGAAATTCGCACGGTGTAGATCCCGCGCCGAAGCGCCGAGATCGTGTAGTCGACCCGCGCCACACCGACACTGTTGCTTTGAGTGGTGGCGACCACGACACCCGTGGAATCCACGATTTCCAACTTCACATTTCCAAGGCCTAAATCCTCTTCGTCGAATGCGAGAACAGCCAGCAAAGATCCGGTGAAGAGCGCTCCAAGGCGTGTGTCGAAGGTGTAAAGGTCAATGTCGCCTCGGCAAAGCGTGGCGTCGACGATGGAGTCCACAACCACCGCCTGAAAATCTGTTGGCGTTATTTCATTGGGTTCGAAGGCATCGGGAACGCAGACAGGTGCCGTGAGGCATCCGCCATTTCGACACACACGTTCGCCGTCACAGTCGACCGACGTCGAACAACCCGCTGGGTTTTCACCGCAGCTGGCAGCCAACGTGGTCTCGTTGAGCGTGCAAACTTGATTGCCAGCGCACCCGTCAGCGCCGCATTCCGCGCCCTGCACAACGCATTCGCCGCTCACACACGAAAAACCATCCGTGCATCCGTCCTGGGTGGTGCAATCTGTGGCATTGATGCATTCGCCGCTGCGAAGGTCACAGACCCCCCGGCCGCACGCGATCATCTGCGCATCACAGATATTCTGCTGGCACATGGAGGTGTCGTTGCAGAAAAAATTGTCCAGACAGTCGGTGTCCGTCGCGCACATTTCCGCGTTCGCACAACCTTTGGCCGCCGGGTCACAAGCGCCCCGATCGCACGTGATGTCGCGGCATACGACAGATTCTTCGACGCAGACCTGGCCGTAACAAACAAATCCCGCGGTGCAGTCCGTTCCTTGGTCGGCTTCGCTGCACACGATCTTGTTGACGCACTCACCGCTGTCTTTGGAACATTCTCCGCGAGGACAGTCGACCTCAGCGCATCGGTCGAAAACGCAGGAAGAACCGACACATCCGTGATCTTCAAGGCATTGCCCGGCGAATTCGCAGGTGGCCGGGTTAACGCAGGCTCCGTCGATGCAGGCTCCTCGTGGGCACGTCCCATCGGCCGCGCATTCCACCTCGGCTTTGCATTTTTCGAAGAGGCACGTGAATCCGGCCAAACATTCCTGCGCATCTTCGCAAGAAGACGGATTGGTGCAGAGTCCGGTCGATGGCTCGCAGACCCCGGAATCACAAGTGATGCCGACACACTGGTCGATTGACCCGTCATCGGAACAAGCGGTGAACCCCAAGAAAATCGAGACAAGGACAAAAAACAAAAATCTCATGAATCCACTATCCTTATGGCGGTGCGCCAAGAGAATGACAGGTTGATTGGGCACCTTCAAGCAACAGGGGTCGTGATTTGCCCTACATCAACACATACAAATTGATTCTTGGCTCAAATTACCAAGACGCGTCGAGTTTAGTCGTGGTATATGGCGACCGCGACGTGCATGGAGACTAAGTGGAACGCGACGACCTGCAAATCGTTGAACTTGCTCAACAAGGCGATCGAGATGCCTTCCGTGAACTGGTTGAAAGATACCAGCGCAAGGTCTACTCGATCTGTTACGGCATGTTGAAGAACCCTGATGACAGCTTGGATGTCTCTCAGGAAGTCTTCATCAAAGTTTACCGAAACATCGAGAAGTTCAATCAACAGTCGAGCTTCTATACGTGGCTCTACCGAATCACGGTCAACATGTGCATTGACCATATTCGCAAGAATAAGCGGGTGAAGATCGTCGAATACGACGATGCGATCTCGCGTGAAGCCAACGGGGGAGACGACTTCCTCTTGCCTTCGAAGCTTGGGCTGCACCCCGACAAAGTCTACGGGCGCAAAGAACTCCGCGAAAAAATGCTCGAGGCCCTTGAGTCGCTCGGTGAAAAACACCGCACGATCTTGATCCTCCGAGAAATCGATGGCCTCTCCTACGAAGAAATCGCAGATGTGTTGAACATCTCGAAGGGCACCGTAATGAGCCGCCTCTTCCACGCACGCAAATACTTTCAAGAAGCCATCAGTGAGTATCTGGGCGGTGATCTGGATATTTAATCGGAAACCGGCTCACGATCTGTAAATACGGGTGAATAAGTACCCAACACGGCCGTCTATCGGATGTGAACAAAATTCACTCGACATGGACAACACGATGAAAAACGCACTGACAGAAGCACAGA
>JBFFMO010000030.1:0-14276 GCA_041554035.1 Allomicrovenator sp.
CTGCCATCGTTCCTCCTTGAACAATAAGTGCCTGTCAAACCTACGCCGTGTCGCTGAGTGGTCAAAAAATCACCGAAAATCGACGCACTTGCATCAGAAAATTTGATCGCTATATTCAGCCCCCTCTGTGACCCGGTTTCAAACCGACCAACCTCGGACCTTGGATGAAGAACGTGCAAAAAATCTGGCAAGTACTGTTATTTGGTTGCCTCATGTTGGCAGTCGCTTGTGGCGACGATTCGTCCAAAACCAAGGATCTTTGCGCCGACGTGGAGTGTGCGGGCAGCTGTGTTGCTGAGACAGGGGTCTGCGATGATACCTGTGTCGTAACAGACGATTGTGGCGCTGGGGTGTGTGATAACGGTACCTGCGTCGTCGATCAATGCGCCGATACAACCTGCGACCGTGGTGTTTGCGCGGTGGCGACTGGCGCTTGCGTAAACAGCGAAGTCTGCACGGCTGAAACCGAAGCGACCGACTGCCTTGATGGTTTTAGCTGTTATGGTCAGAGCTGCGTAAGCGCCGAGAACTTCTGCTCAACCCTTACGTGTGATCGCGGCGTCTGTTCATTCGCCGAAAAAGCCTGCGCGAACCCCGGCTCGTGCTCGATGGACGCAGAATGCCTCGATGGTTTCTTTTGCGACGGCGGCTCTTGCGCTCAAAATGTATGCGATGCCGACATGGTCATGTGCGCTCGTGGTGTCTGCGACGGCACGACGGGTGATTGCGTGAATGCACCGACATGCACCAGCGGAACCCAATGTCTCGACAACAACTACTGTGTTGCAGGCGCCTGTGTTGATGTTCCGACCGCTTGCGCGGCATGCGTTGGGAATCAAGTGTGCGAGTACGATCAGGCCATGACCGTGACCTGCACCGAGGCCATCTTCTGCAATAATACGTACGATTGTTTGGGTGACCGAGTTTGTGATGCTGGGGCATGCGTTGAGGCTGGAGCTTGCGTCAACGACGCACTTGAGCCTTTTGATGCGAGCACGGCCGTGGCTGTGGCAGAGGGAGCAGGATTTGTCTCGGCGACCATTTGTGGCACCGACGAAGACGGTTTTTCTTATGACACGCTTGCGGACACGGACTTCACGGGAACTCTGACCGTTGTGGTACGCTTGGTGCCAGAGCATGTGGGCCGAGGAGAGCTTGCCCTCGATCTCAAAAATGACGCAGGCACCTCAGTTGCTTCAGGCATGACCGTCAACGGTGTGGCTCGCCTCACCAAAGTCATCGGCAACCTTGATGGCGGCGTCTACACGCTGTCCGTGATGGGATCAGGTACGACCTCGACCGCCGGTCTCGATTATCAGGTGTTCATGGACATGCTTGATGCCACCACCGTGGCGGCTTGCGAGGCGCCATCGCTCTTGGCCGCGACACAGACAGGAAACACCCTATCGGGTGCGAGCCTCGGACTTTCGCCGTCTTGCGCTACTTCGGGCTCTCCTGCCGAAGACGTCTTCATGTTCGATGTCCTCGCAGAAAGCGTTGTGACCTTGACTCTGACACCCGCGAATGGCGCTGACCTCGTGGTCAGCCTCCGCACTACGTGCGAAGTCGACCTGTCGGAAGTCGCATGTGTGAATGACAGCGCGACCCAAGAACAATTTGTGGGTCGTCTGACCCCTGGACGATATTTCGCAGTGATTCAGGCTGCGTCGTCGAATTCGGGCGGCGAGTACACGTTGACCTATTCTTCGGAACTTCCGGTCTGTACCGCAGCCGACAATTCGTGCGCTGACGTCACCGTCGCGCAGGTTTGTAATTCCGCTGGTACTGGTTTCGACATGTTCACTTGTGCACAAGGCTGTGACGTTGCTCTGGGTCGCTGCGCACGCGCTGAATCGGACGTTTGTTACACCGCGGTTGACGCTTCAAACGGATATTCCGGCGTGATCGATTGGGATGTGCTTACAAACGACTTCGAACCCGAGGCTGCATGCGTGCCTGGCGTGGGTACGACGGACGGCCCTGACGCGGCATTCTTTGTCACCTTGCCACCGATGTCGGCTTTGAGCGTTGAATTGGTCTCGGATGGGTATGACGACATGTCGATCTACCTCGTTAGAAACTGCGACGATATCGAGCGTACCTGTTTCGCAGGTGTCGACAGTTCTGGCGATGAAACGTTGACCTACGTCAACACTCGCACCACAGCCGAGTCGTTCTACATCATCGCTGATGTCGAAGATTTCTATTACGACACCGCCTCGATCCTGATCGACGTGGCGCCCGTGATTTGTACACCTGCCGCAGCGATGTGTGCGAACGGAGTGCTCGACACCTGTAATGCTGGCGGAACGGCCTACATTTCGAAAAATTGTGGTTTTGGCTGTGACATGGCTGGAACGGCATGTGCGCTTCCGCCCAACGATGTGTGCGGCGCAGGCGCTGTGGATATCAGTGCCGGTGGATCGTTCATGATCGACACGACCGACTATAATAACGACTACAACCTCTCATCTTCGAACTGCACGGGTTACGGCTCGGCAGGAAACGACGCCGTGTACCAGATTTCGGGTCAGCCCGGTGACGTCGTGGACGTCGAACTGGACGCCGCTTTTGACAGCTCTTTGTATGTGTTGACGGATTGTTCAAATTTCAATTCATGTTTGGACGGCTCCGATTCGGGGAACCCCGAGTCCATTCGTTTTGTGCTCCCCGACACCAATCCGGTGTATGTGATTGCCGACGGTTACAGTTCAGGAAAGGGCGTTGCGACGCTCAACGTGACGATCAGCACTCCCGATTGTACGGCGCTTGGTCAGGCGGTCGCTTGTATCGACGCCAATGACCTGCAGTTCTGCAGCTCCGAGGGCTTCCTTGGAAGCTACACCTGCGTTGGCGGTTGTGCTGGCGCCGCATGCGTGACGCCTTCTGGTGACGTGTGTTGGGACACGATTCCAATCCTTCCCGGCGGGTCAGCCACCGGGAATTTTGGTGATTTCAACAACATGCTCGATCCAGGTGATTCGTGCATTTTGAGCTCCGACCCAGCCCAAGACGGCGGCGAAGCGATTTACTCGATCACCTTGATTCCGGGTGAAACGCTCGTCGCGGACCTTGTAACCACATCCACAACAGCGGGTATGTACGTCCTGAGCTCATGCGAAAATAGCGCGTGTGAATACGGCGTGGGCCAAGCGAAACACCTTGAGTATTACAGCGCCACAGGCGGCAACTACTTGTTGGTGGTCGACAACTCTTCGACATTCTCGACGGCGGACTTCACGTTGAATGTTACGACCCGGTCAGGCGATGTCTGCCAGCCAGGTGGAGCCACGTGCGATCTCGCAGGTAATTTGACGATTTGTGCCGATGACGGACTTTCAACGCTTGGAACCGTGACGTGTCCAAATGGCTGCTCCGCAGGATTCTGTGATGCGCCAGCAACAGTCAACGACACCTGCGCTTCGGCGATGCCGATTACGTCGGATATTCGGCTTCGTCAGTCGTTTGGCGACTTCGTCGCGGACTACAATCCAGGCAGCACTGGCTGTACCGGGAATTCACTTGGTGGACCCGATTCGGTCTACGCCGTCACGATTGCACCCGGTCAAATTGTTGAGGCCACGGTGCGGTCCTTGGATACAGGCAACTCGCCTGCCATCTACTTCGTATCGGATTGCTCTGACGTCACGACGACGTGTCTCGATGGCCAACGCGGAACGAATGACCAGGTGACCTTCGGTTACTATTCGGCAGCCGGTGAGACCGTGTACATGGTGGTCGACACTCAGTACTCCACCAGTGACACGTTTATTCTTGATATCGCGTTCAAGACGCCTGATTGCGTGCCGGCGACTGCGTTGTGTTCTGGGCCCGACACCCTTTCGACCTGCAACAGCTATGGGCTTTACGAAGACACCCAATGCTATTTTGGATGTGCCGCTGGCGCGTGTACTCCAGCGCCTAATGAGTTGTGCTCCGGCGCGATTGACGTTGGTATGGGAGGTTCTTTCCAGGGTGATATCGGAGTCTTCACAAACGACTACAATCCGCTCTCGACAGGTTGCACGGGTTGGGCTGCCGTCGGACCCGATGCCACCTACGTCGTAACAGCTCCTGCGGGTGACGTGGTGCAAGTCGACCTCACGATGGCCTTCAATGCCGACCTGTACATCGTCACCGATTGTGCTGACACCACCACATGTCTGGCGGGTGACGACGCCTACGATTCGACGAGCCTGACGGTGATTTCGACGGGTGTGCCTCTCTACATCATCGTCGACAGCTACAGTGCCACGGCTTCTGGCGCCTACGAACTTACGGTTGGGGTTCAGACTCCGAGTTGTACGGCCGGTGCCAGAAATTGTGTTGACGGATTTAACATCGAAGTCTGCAACTCCTTCGGAGTCAGCGGCGACGTGTATCCATGCGATCAAACATGCACCCCAGGACAAACCTCGTGTGACGCTGGCGGAAGCTGTGCCACGGCAATTCCCGTTCTTCAGAGTGGCTCGATCGCCGGTACCTGGTACCCATGGCAGTCGACCTATTCACCCGACGATAACGGACTTTGTACGGGCTACGACGCGCTCGGACCTGAAAACGTCTATGCTGTGAACTTGGTGACTGGGCAGACCCTCTCGGCGTCTTTGACTCCGACCGACGCGAATCAAGACTCGTCGCTCTATCTGATTACGGATTGCGCAGCCGTGGAAGCCAGCTGCCTTGATGGCGATGACTCGTTCGGAACCGAGACGGTCACGTACACGGCTACGGCCGACATCACCGTCTATATCGTCGCGGACAACTACGACACGACCATCTACGACGACCCCACTTACGACCTCACGGTTTCCATTCAGTGATTGATCTGAAGCCACTTCGAAGCGCACCGTCGACGCTCGACACCCCCACATACTCCGCCTTCAAGGGCGAGAGCGTGTGGGGGTTTCGTCCGTCGCTTAAACAGCGCCTGCGCGAGAAAAAGTGGCAGTGGTTTTCCGTTTTTGACGAAAAGCTGGCGTTGGGTGGTGCGATCGTTGACGTCGGGTACGCGTCGAAGGTCTTTCTTTGGATTTTTGACCGAGAAAACCAAACGTGGTGGCTGGATGGGACCCGGACTCTGGGGCCTAAACGTGTTTTTGTCGCCAACGACGCCAACACCAGAAACGTCGCCCATGGTGGCGGTCTCAAGATCATGCGGGATGGCTCGATTTGGAAGGTTCTCGGGCATTTTGAAGGGGCGAAGCTCGATCTGACTTTCACGGCCACAGCTCCCGCGATGACCGCACTTTGCCCAACGCCGGTGGGATGGAACCTCACCCGCAAGCAGGTGGCGTTGCAGGTTGCCGGCGTCGTGCGCGGCATCGGTGAGCACAAATTCCAAGGTGCCACAGGTTTTTTGGACCATTCACACGGCATCATGGCTCGGCAAACGTCCTGGCTCTGGGCTCTGGGGGGTGGCCAGCTCGCAGATGGCACAGCGATTGGCTTCAACGCGATATCGGGCTTCAATGGCGACATGGAAAATGCCATTTGGGTTGGGGACGAGGTGTTTGGCTTTGAACGCGCCGAGTTTGTGAAAGGGGAGTCGTGGAGCGTCAAGGATTCCGAGGGGTTGATCGACTTGGAACTCGATATCGAGGCTGTCAGAAAAGAAGACCTCAATCTCAAAGTCGTGAAATCTCAATACGAGCAGCCCTTGGGCATTTGGCGTGGCACGTTAGCGGGGCACAAAGTCAGCCTGGTGGGCGTTGCGGAGGATCATAGCGCGGCCTGGTAGATGGTCCTGCTGTTTGCGTCATGTCTTTGGAATTCAGTCAAAAACGACTTGTTCAGAAAAGCGGGACGCCAATTTGACATGCCCATTTCAGTCGTTACTATTCACCGCCTATTTGGCCTCCAACGGCGTAAACCAAAGGTTTGAAGGCGTTGGGTGTGTTGATTAGTTGTCCTTTTTTCCGATTCTGAACTACCTAATTTTGAACGGAGTGGAAACGCACTGCGTCATTGAGTCTCCATGGGACGCATTCCCGACACAGTCATAGATGAGGTGCTCAGGCGAACGGATATCGTTCAGATTATTTCTGGCTACGTCACGCTTAAGAAAGCGGGAGCCAATTATAAGGGCCTTTGTCCGTTTCATAACGAGAAATCGCCGAGTTTCAATGTTCACCCCGCGAAGGGTATTTACAAGTGTTTTGGCTGCGGAGCCGGTGGAAGTTCCCTCAATTTCCTGATGGAAATTGAAGGATGGAATTTTCCAGAAACCGTGCGGTATCTGGCTGAAAAACACGGGATTGATATCCCCGAGGAGGATGACGAAGAGCGTGAGGAAGCTCAGAAGAAACGTGAATCGAAAAAACTTTATTTTCGAATCACAGAACTTGCTCGAGACTTCTATGAAGAAGCGCTTTGGAGTTCTGCAGGACGTAGTGCGCAGATCTACTTGTCGGAACGGGGAATCGACGAAGGAACGGCACGGTCATTTCGTATGGGGTACGCCCCGGACGGATGGCAACACGTCATTGACCACCTGGAAAAGAACGGTATCCAG
Source organism: Allomicrovenator sp. (assembly GCA_041554035.1). Taxonomy (GTDB): domain Bacteria; phylum Myxococcota_A; class Bradymonadia; order Bradymonadales; family Bradymonadaceae; genus JBFFMO01. Next base: position 6,515 of record JBFFMO010000030.1, read on the forward strand.
GCGCGTCTGACGGAGCGAGCAGGTCTGGCATTGCCCCGAAAAGGGCAATCCGGGTTTTATGACCGCTTTCGTCACCGGATCATGTTTCCGGTGCAGGATATCTGGGGCAACACGCTCGCTTTCAGTGGAAGAGTTTTCGCCTCGTCGGATGATGGACCTAAGTACATCAACTCCCCCGAGACGGCCTATTACACGAAAGGTCATCACTTATTTGGTCTTTCTGTTGGCAAACAAGCCATACAGAAGGCTGGTTACGCAGTTTTGGTCGAAGGAAACTTCGATGTCGTCGCGCTTCATGCGCAAGGAGTCTCGATGGCGGTCGCACCGCTAGGAACAGCGTTAACGAACGAGCAAACTCGACTTCTGGCACGTTATTGCCGTGAAGCTGTGCTCGCGTTTGACGGTGACTCGGCCGGCGAGGAAGCCACCATGCGAGCGATGCCATCGCTCGAGGGTGCTGGAATCGAGGCGCGAGTGGTGCGATTTGCCGACGGCGATGATCCGGACTCTTTTGTGCGCCGCGAGGGCAAGAAGGGCTTCGAGGAATTCGTGGAGTCGGGAAAACCCATCATTGCTTGGGCCATCGACCGTGCACTTTCTCCTGCAGAAGGTTCGGCAGTCGAGCGTAAGTTGCACGCCCTTGAAGAGGCTGCTGGCGTTCTGAGCGGAGTTGCCAACGTCGTGACGTGGGAACACTACTCACAAGAGGTCTCTCGTCGCCTTGAAATCGAGCCCGGGCTCTTGCGCGAATACCTTAAACGGCCATCTGCTCACGCCGACACCGTGCGAAACGCCGTAACGACGGCCGCCGTGCCCATCGAGTTGGCCCCTGCAGAATTTGGCTTGCTCGCATTCCTGCTCGACTTTCCAGCCTGGCTCGATGGATTCCTAAGCGAATCCTACGACCAACTTCTGGAGAGCGCTGAACTTGGGGCTTTCTTGAGGACCGCTCAGGCGGAAGTCAGAGACGGGAAGTTGGACATCGCAGTGCTTGTTCAGCGTATCGACCATCCGTCTTTTCGGAAGACGGTCGAGGAAGCCCTCGTTGCAGAAGAAATTTATTCGCCCGATCGAGCCGCTCGTTTTTATGACGACTGTGTTCGGACGCTCAATCGTTCGTGGGCCGAAATAAACTTGCGAGATATTATCGTAGAGTTGGAAGCTCTGGATTTTGTAAGTCAGAGAGAGAAATACCGGGAACTCGTAGATCGAAAGTCACGGGTTGAACGTTTTAGACAATCACTGGAATCCTCGTCAGGTTAGGCAAAACGGTTGGGTTCTTTTTGAGAACTCAATTCTGGCTTGTTCCGTGAAATGCGGAATAAGGCCTTTCCTGTATAGGTTTGTAGGCCGGCTACGGCCGGAGACGCCGTCGGACGGCACGAAAAAGGGAGACGCTTGATGTCGAATGCTCGCACCACAAGTTTGGAAGTACGTAGGCTCATTGATATGGGCAAGGAAAAGGGATTCTTAACCTTTGACGAGGTTAATAATGCTCTGCCTCTGGGCGTGCTCTCGAGCGAACAAATCGACGACATGATGATGCTCTTTGTTGAGCTCGGAATTGAGATCGTCGACCACGAGAGCAAAGCCAAGAACAAGAAGATCCGCAAAGTCGAAGAGGTGGTTCACTCCAACTCGCGCAAGAAGATCGAGGTCAAAGACGACTTCGTGAAGGGCAATGACCCTGTGCGTATGTACTTGCGGAAGATGGGTCAGGTACCGCTTCTTACCCGTGAAGGCGAAGTTGAAATCGCCAAGCGTATTGAGGACGGCGAGAAGACCATCCTTACCGTCGTGCTCAGCACAGCGGTGGGCGTCCGTGAGATGCTTCTGCTCGGAGAGCGTGTCCGCAAGGGCAAGGTCAAATTGACCGATGTTCTGCAGGCTCCAAATCCTGAGGACCTTCCCAAGGACGACAAGGGCAACCCGATTGAGATGACTCATGATGAGCGTAAGTCGTGGTTCCTTGAGCAGGTCGACCGTGTTCGTCAGTTCGACGCCAATAACCGCGAGCGTGGCGAAGAACTCATCACCAAGCCCGGTCTGACTCGGCCTCAGCGAAAGAAGATTCGCGAGCTGAACAAGACCAACCGTAAAGACATGTTCGACGTCATGAAGGGCGTGCGATTGACCAAGAAGCACACCGACAAGATTGTCGCGCGCTTCAAGAACTTGATCACACGCATTGACCGCGCCGAAATGGACCTTGCACGGCTTGAGCGTTACCACCGCGTGACCTACGAGCAAGTGCGCGTGTTGGTGAAAACTGCGCGTCGCGGTGAAGACATCACCTTTCCGCCAAAACTTCTGACGACCGATCGTCTCGAAGACACGTGGTTGGAAATGCGTGCGATTCGTCGCCGTATCCGTGGCGTCGAAATGGAATCCTCGCAACGCGTGGATAGCCTTCGAATCACGTTCCAGGCTGTGTTGGCGGGCGAGAAAATGGCCGAACGTGCCAAGGCTGAGCTTGTGGAAGCCAACCTTCGTCTCGTGGTCTCGATTGCCAAGAAGTACACCAATCGTGGACTTCAATTCCTCGACCTTATTCAGGAAGGCAATATCGGCCTGATGAAGGCCGTCGATAAATTCGAGTACCAGCGCGGTTATAAATTCTCGACCTACGCCACGTGGTGGATTCGTCAGGCGATCACACGTGCGATTGCCGACCAGGCTCGTACGATTCGTATTCCGGTGCACATGATCGAAACGATCAACAAGCTGGCACGTACGGAACGACACCTGCTCCAAGATCTTGGCCGTCCTCCCACTCCGGAAGAAATCGCCGAGAAAATGGACATGCCGGTCGAGAAAGTCCGTAAGGTCCTCAAGATCGCCAAAGAGCCGATCAGCCTTGAGACACCCATTGGTGAAGAACAGGATTCTTCGCTGGGTGACTTCATCGCTGATGATGACGCGATCAACCCGTCGGAAGCGGTGATCAATTCGAACCTTGCCGACCAGACTCGAAAGGTTCTGTCGACGCTGACTCCTCGTGAAGAGAAGGTCCTCCGTATGCGTTTTGGCATCGGCGGGAAATCCGATCACACCTTGGAAGAGGTGGGACAGGACTTCAACGTCACGCGCGAGCGAATTCGACAGATTGAGGCTAAGGCGCTGCGTAAGTTGCGTCACCCAAGCCGCTCGAAGCAGCTTGAAAGCTTTGTAGATTTCTAGTTCTGCGGTGCAGAAAGATTAAAAAAGCGGCGGAAACGCCGCTTTTTTTTCGCTCGCTTTGCGGCTGATGTGGCGGCAAAGTGGCTGACAAGAAACGCAAATCATCCCACCCATCTGCCCTCTGGTGCGCATGCCTCCTCGCCGAAAAAACCCGCGTGAGATCATCGAGATCGATCCGACACAGGGGCAGACCTCTACAACAGCCGTGGTCGAGGCTCCCAAGCCTAACCCGAGTCGTAAGTATATTGCGGTCGCTGGAACCATCGGTTCGGGAAAGAGTTCGATCGTCGACTTTTTGTGTCAGCGCTACAATCTTGAGCCGTATTTTGAGCCGAATGAGGGCAATCCCTACCTCGAGGATTTCTACGAAGACATGTCGCGTTGGTCATTTCAGAGTCAGGTCTACTTTTTGGCCGCGAAGCTGAAGCTGCATCAGGACCTTGACCAGACCCACTACAGTGTCGTTCAGGACAGGACACTTTGGGAGGACGCCGAGATTTTTGCGGAGAATCTGTACCGGCAAAAGACGATGTCGGAGCGTGACTATCGAACTTACCGAATGCTCTACGAGTCGATTCGGGACCAGATTCGTCCGCCGGATCTGATGATTTATGTGCGCTGTCCGGTGCCCACGGTCCGCAAGCGCATTGCGCAACGTGGACGCCAGATGGAGCAGGATATTCCGGTGGCCTACCTTCGGCGCCTGCATAAGCTCTACGAAGACTGGATCAAGTCCTACGACATCTCACCTTTGGTGATTCTGCCGACGAATAAGCTGGACTACATCACGGACTTGGTCGACCAGCATGATATTCTGACAACGATCGAAAAGTACCTCTGAGCGCATCAAGTGCGCGCGGGAAGTCCATGCTCAACCTAAGTCGCAAACAGGACCTTCGATCGCATTATGCGACCGGCCGTTGGACTCAGCCCTACCATTGGTACGAGACCGGGAGCGGTCCTCCACTGGTCATGTTGCATGGGTACATGGCGCACGCGATGGCCTACCGTCGCCTCTTTCCGCTCATTCAAGGCTATCGGATGGTCGTTCCCGATCTGCCGGGTCACGGTCGAGACCGGACCTTTGAGGATCCGAGTCTGCCGCCCACTGTGAACGGGCTTGGCGAATGGTTGAGTGATTTCCTTTCCCGATTTGATGAGCCCGTCCATCTGGTGGCGCACTCGATGGGTGGCCTGGCGGCACTCAACGTCGACGAAAAATTGCTGGCCTCGCTGACTCTTGTGGCGCCTGGTCTGAGAATCCCCGCGCCGGCTTGGACTTCCTCGCTCGTGAAGATGATACCGGCGTCGTTGGCCCGACTCAGCGGATCTGACCTCGCCATGGCAATCTACGAACCGTTTCAGTGGCGTGGCGTCGCCATGACTCGCGATGAGCGAAGCGCATATCTGCGACCTTTGCGGCAGCCTCATCGCCTTGAGTTCATGATGGCTCTTGGCGCGGACCTCCTCACCGTCCCGGACCGAATGGCCGAACTCAAGGCCCCCAATTGCCCGTCACTGGTGATCTGGGGCGAACACGATCGTTTGTTGCGCTTGCAGGACGCTCTGGTGATCAAGAAGCACCTAAGGGGCTGTACCTTGGCCGTGGTGCCCAACGCGGGACATCCGGTGATGGAGGATTCCCCGGACCATTTTGCCGAGGTCCTCATTGACTTTATCGAGGGTTGCTCGAATCTACCTGCATGAGACCTGCATCTCATTGCCAGACCGTGTGATACACGCGAAGATGGTAGGACATGAGAGACAAGGCATTTGGTCAGTTATTGGTGCGGGAAGGCGTAATCGATGAGCCCGAGTTTGATCGCGCGTTGCAGCGGGCTTGGTCCCGTGGCACGTCGTTGGTCGCGCAGCTCATGGAATTGAGATTTGCTCAGGAGCGCGAAGTTGCTCAAGTGGCGGCTCGCGCCTGTCGGCTCGACTACCTTGACCTTACGACCGCTCCCCCATCGACCAAAGCAGCCATCGATCTTGTTCCCGCCGAATTTGCCCAAGCCCATCATTGTATTCCCCTTTGGCTTGAAGACGACGTTTTGGCGGTCGGAGTGGCCAATCCCTTAGATCTGTCGGTCGAGGAGGAGCTCTTCGAGCTCAGTGGCCGCAGAATTCGTCGGGTTGTCGTTTTGGATTCGTCCGTTCAATTCTTGCTGCAACGCCTCTATTCCCTTGAGGGGCAGCGGGGTTCGTACGCGCGCCTGCTTGATGAAGATGCAGGGGCGACGTCGTCTGAACAGCTCGTTAAAGCGATGCTCGTCGATTCCATTCAGGCGGGTGGAGATATCCATATCATGCCCACGGAATGCGGCTGGCGTGCCTGTTTGTGCATCGACGACGAAGTCGATGAACTCTTCGCGATGACTCCCGCGATTTACAAAGAAGTGGCCAAATTTTTCAAGAGTTTCTTGTCGGCCTCAGACACCGAGGGTGGCGAGTTCAGAATCCGCACATCTTTGAATGAAGAAGTGACCTTCTTCCTGGATGTCGACGACGACGCCGCTGGCGAACAGCTCTTTGTTTGTTTGTTGGAGCGCGAAGTCATCAGAGAGCCCAACGACGTATCGATCGAAATCATGTTGCCCCGAGACGTCGCTGCCGAGTTGCAGCGTGCCGCGTCAGATAACGGAATGTGCATAGGCTCGCTGATTCAGAAAGCGTGGACGTTGACGCGTGATGTGATCAACACCGCTTGCGTTTGCCCTTGTGCGACCCCGCGTCAAGAGGAGCAAACGATGACCGTTCGTTTGCCCCGAGAGACCGTCTCAGACCTTGAGGATGCAGCACAAAAGAATGGTCGTTCGACCGACTGGGTGTTGCTCAAGATGCTTGTGATGGCGCGGGAGTGTCTGTTGAACCGCGGGAAGTCGAAGGTGTCCTGAGGTTCGACGCGAGTCGCTGAAAGGTGGCCAACACAAATCCAGCGCGGCGATGAACGGCCGGTTGGTCCTCAAGTTCCGTATGTGGAATTCGAGTGTCTTTCAGGACACGCATCAAACGATTGACGCCTGCCTTGAAGTCACCGCAGTTTAGCTCCACTTCACCCATATGGACCTCCAATTCGGGAGACATTTCACCGACCTTGGAAGCGTGCTGGAAGTCCACACGGGCCTTAGTCCATTCGTGGAAATGCATGTGAGTGACGCCGCGTGCGATTCGAAACCCCTGATGATCGGGGGCTTCTTCGACGACGATATCCAGAATTCTGAGTGCGTCGCGATGGCGGTGTTCTCGGTTTTGTTGCGCGACAACGGTCAAGATGGCTTCTGCTGTGGTCGAATTCATAATTAGGCCCTGAGCTGAGTTGTGGCGGTTTGGACAAATGCGTGAAGACTGGTTTCGTCAGCAAGTGCGGCCTTCAATGCGGTCGCGGCGCTCTCGCTGAGTTCATCGAAGCTCGCGGTTTTCAGATAATCGAGGGCGTCAGTGGCCGACGAGAAATCACCTCCGAGCAGGTCCATTGCGATGTCCCCGATATTTCTGGCGCTCTCCAGATAACCGCGGAGGTCGTCGGCTCCAACGGCCTCTAGGATGTTGTCGGAGAGGTCGATCACGTCGTCGACAAGGCCCACCATGTTTCCGCTGAGGGCGTTGGCGATCCCGCTGGCAACGTCGCCGCACCATTCCGGAAGTTCAAGCTTGTCGCAGAGGGCCTCAAGCAGCGCCCCTGGCCCTGAAGTCGCCATTTCGATCACATCCGAGACCCCAAGTGCGTCTGCCAGTCCTCCGATAAGTGTGTTTTCGCCGGCGACAACGTCGACTACGGCACCGAATGCGTCAGAGACACTCGATACCGCGTTCCCGATTGCTGAAAATAACCCCATAATTGGCTCCGTGGTGCGTTTAGACACTTATCGGACGATACCCAAAAATGTTGCGAAATTTTTCGTGATTATCGTAACTTCGCGTCTTCATTGACGACTTGGGCGTCGAAGCAGAAATGCCGCGTCCCTTGGTTGGCCGTGTTGATCTCGACTTGAAGGTTCCCCTGGGCGGGCATTTCAAACGAAACCGGATAGGTTTGGCCATCGCGCGAAGTCTTGCCTTCAAAAAGGAGTCTGGCGCCCACGCTCCATTTGGTTTCAACAGGCCGGTTGCCCTCACCGGAGTCTGCAACGCCAAACCAGCCCAGAACGCGGCCGGTGGGCACGTTGGGAAATTCGATCGTGAGCGGGGCCTTTGCGTAGGGGTGGGCCCAAATACAATTGCGAAGCCTGCCGTTGAATTCGACCGCGGTTCGATAGACCTGCCCCCACTCCTCGCGTGTGCAGAGGTGGCGCCCAAGAAGCGATGGGCACCTGTGATTGCCGCGCGCCACCTGCGCCTGACCAAGATGCGCCCCAAAATCGTAGCGGACTTCGGTCACATTTATGTTTTGTGCCGGTGTGGGTTGCCAGGCGGCGAGCGCAATAAGGCCGGCGAAAAGCGCGACAAAACCTAGCGCGACGGCGACCTCAAGCGCCTTCTTGTAGCTGTCGTCTGCGTCTTCAAGCACTCCGGCAAAGTGCAGCAGGAGCACTTCGATCGCGCCCAGGCCGTTTGGTCTTTTGTTCGACCATAGGAGCAGTCC
>JBFFMO010000031.1:0-13430 GCA_041554035.1 Allomicrovenator sp.
ATGTCCGCGCGCTCGCCCTTGAACATCTTGATGAGTTCTGGAACGGCCTTGGCGCCAAAAGCCTGAATCGTAAGCCCGCACTCCATTTCCACACTTTGATTGGTGTTGTTGGCGAAGAATACGGCCAGGGTCACCTGTTTGACGGCATCCTCATTGATGGCGTCGGGATGAGCGATGGCGACTTCGGCCAGCGCGTCACACGCATGCGCATGCAAGAGGATGGGGTTGCTGTCGACGTCGAGCTTCAGGATTTCGACCAGGGGCCCGACCAATTTGGCTTCGGGCATGTGTTTGAAAGCCTGAATAATACCCGATTTGACATCAACATCGTCGGTGGTCTTGAGGACTTCCACCATGGTGTCGATCGAATCGACCGCATTCAGATCGCCAAGCGCTGTGGCTGAGGCGGACGCGTAGTTTGAGGCGTTGGTCTTGAGTTCCTCGATGTAGGCTTCTTTGGCACGCTCATCGCGCAACTGAACGAGCACCTGCATGGCGTCTTTTTGGACCGCCCCACCCTTTTTATAGGCAGCGACAAGGCCTGGAACGGCGTCGAGCTGTTTCTCGGGAGAAAGCTCAGAAAGCTTACTCAGCGCGAGGCTTTGTTTGGCTGCGTCGCCTTCGGCGAGCATTTTGGAAATGTAGGCGCCGTCGTCCCATTTGGGCTGTTCACAGCCAACAAGTAGGCTCGTCGCGGTGACCGCGGCGACCGTGAGTGTGTTCCAGACGTGTCTTTTACTCATGATACTTTCTCCAATGTTATTCACGACACGCCGTCGCTCTTCCGGACAACCCCAATATACGGCAGGTTTCGGAATTTTTCGGCGTAATCTAGGCCGTATCCAATGACGAATTCGTTGGGGATTTCGAAACCGATATAATCCATTTGGACTTCTGCCGTTCGATTATCGGGTTTATGCAATAATGTGCAGACCTTGATGCTCTTCGGCTGACGTGTGCTGAGGTTCTCAATGAGGTATTTCATTGTGAGCCCCGTGTCGATGATGTCCTCAATAATTATGACATTTCGCCCCTTTATGGGCTTCGAAAGGTCCTGAGTCATCCGGACAACACCGCTTGTCTCTGTGCTATCGCCGTAACTCGACAGACCAAGGAAGTCCATCGTCACGTCCAAATCGATGGCGCGTGCAAGGTCGGCAAAAAAGAGTACGGACCCTTTCAACACACAGATCATGTGCAAGTCAGGGTCGTGCGCATAGTCACGAGTAATCTGTGCACCAAGTTCGTTGATTTTCTGTTGAAGGGTCTCGCTTGAAATCAAGACATCAAGACTATCACGAGTGATGGGCATCTTCTCTCCTAGGCGCGGTAACACCGGCGACATACCGCCTCATACTGCTGAGTGCTCCCAACGAGCACCTGCTGAGGATCGGTTGAAATACGATAGCTATAGTGTGCTGGGTTTCCGCAATGTACGCAGATACTCAGCAGCTTGGTCACAAACTCTGCGACGCATAATAGACGTGGAATTGGTCCAAAGGGCTGTCCCAGGTAGTCCAGATCGAGCCCCGCAACGACCACTCGACAACCTTGATTTGCGAGCTCATCGCAAAAATCGACAACCGACGGGTCGAAAAACTGAAGTTCGTCAATGCCGACGACCTCGACATGGGGGTCCAACTTTTCGCGCATTTCCGCGACGTCGGCCACAGGGATGCCCGGCAGCTTGTCTTGGTTATGAGAGACGACCGCTTCGGCGTCGTAGCGGTCATCGATACGTGGTTTGAAGACTTGGACGCGCATTTTTGCGTAAGACGCACGTCTAATTCGGCGAATCAACTCTTCGGTTTTACCCGAAAACATTGGTCCACACACAACCTCAATCCACCCTGTATCCTTGGGCTGAATGAACATTCTCGACCCGGAGTTTCGTTCTGGATGCGGGTGTTTTATCCACGAACCTCCGCGGCCGCAAGGACCAAAACCGGTTCGAGGACGCTTAGGGCTGGAAGTGTTCGAGGATTGTGCCGCCAAGATCGACGGCAAGGCCAACGTCACCCTGCACGGAAAGCCCGCGTGCTGCGGATTCGATGGGGGTGCGGCCTTCGACCACATCAAAAACGACCGAACGCGGAATCGTGATCGAAAAACGTCGGAACGATGTGTGTTCTTCGTAGTTATTCAGAATCATTCGAAAGCGCAGGTTGTCGGTGGGATCGTCACCCGTGATGCACAGATCGATCACGCCATCAAAACGTTCAAGAGCCGCCTGGAGTGTGGCGTCAAATCGTCGTTTAGGCTTCAACTCTTTGCGGCGTGACTCAAGCGTCGTGAGGATTTGGACCAGATAGGGCAACAAGTTGGGCCACTGCTTCTGGGTTCCTTCGACGGTCACGATGGGAAAGTCGACGAGTTCATCGTCTTCAATTTCGATCTCATCGGCGTTAAATCGAACCGTCCAAAGCTTCCGGGCATCCGTCAGACGCACGGCGATGACAATATCCATGTCCTCGACATAGTCCGCATATTCGTGACGTTGTTTTGCGTGCACAGCAGGCAGCACGTCGGTAAAAACCTTCTCGACCGTGATTCCAACCGGCAAAAGCTTTTGGTAGTCGATCATTTCCGTTCGCGTTTGAGGTTCAAGGTCAAATAGAGCAGGACGCATGGAACGGTCGCTACAGCGAGGTTACCCGCATAAAAAACGTTTGAGTTACATCCGCTCGCGAATATCGCCATGAGTGGCATCCATTGCATCAATCGCATCTTAGACCTCCGTGTCTTGAAAACCGCGCAATTCCGAAGAAAGCGCGCCTTGATATACCAAAGTAGCCCCACCTGTCATCCAGATGATGCCGTCTCTGTCGTCAATCTTCAGCGTGCCCCCAGGCAGTTTGACGTTCGCGGGGCCTGCAGGAATTCTGCCGCACTGCCAGGCGCTGACCGCCACAGCGCAAGCGCCAGTTCCGCAAGCCATCGTGCGGCCAACACCGCGTTCGTACACGATCACCTGGAGTGTCTCGTTTTGCAAAACGACGAACTCGAGATTGATGCCTTCTGGGAACACGCTTTTGTCCAAATTGGCTGCGGCTCCCAGGGTATCGATGCGATCGAGGGTGGGCATTTCATCAAAGAAACACAGTGCATGGGGATTGCCCATGTTCACCACGTCCCATTCCAGGCCCGAAAACTCCGTGACGCCGTCCAATCGGGCAATGCCCATATCGACGGCAACCTGCCATTGGATCGGATCGACCACGCAGGTGCGAATCCCGGCGTCGGTCAGAATTCGAAGTGTGTTTGGAAAATTCAAGGTCTCGACCAAGAATCTGGCCACACAGCGAACGCCGTTTCCGCACATTTGCGGTCGAGTTCCGTCCTGATTGATGATGATCAGGCGCGCGTCGTAAGCGTCGCTGGCACCTGTCTCTAAAAAAAGAACCCCGTCTGCTCCAACGCCAAAGTGGCGGTCGCAAAGGCGGGGTGAAAAGTCGATGTCCGCGGGGACAAATGGCCTGTTCAGCACGATAAAATCGTTGCCAAGGCCATGGAGTTTCTGGAATTCGTGGGGTCGCATGCCCATTCAGCGGGCCAACAAAGCGCACAGTTCCGACCAGGTTCGGTCATCCGTGGCTTCGAACTCATACGCCATCCCAGGAGCAGCGGGCTCGGCCGGCTCGACTCGAATGTCGGCTTCGCCTGTATCGATGCGAACGACTTTCGCTTCAACACGAAGCCATTCGTCGGTTTCGGGTGACTTGAAGATGAGCACGTGACGATCGCCAATCTCAAAGAGGTATTGCGATTCGATGAACATGCCGGTCGGGCTGAGGTTGATGCATTCCAGCGGGACTTCCCAGCCCTCTTGGTCCTGAATCACGACATCGGTGCGCAAATCCTGCCGCGCATAGCGACGAAAACCAGCAAATACCGGGCGATTTTTGGGGGAGCGACGAATGACGGTGCTTTGATTCATGCTCAATGCCTCCTGGCAAAGTGCAGAACATCCATGTTCTGCGTAGGCTCAATGTATCGTCCGGCGGCACATCCATGTGCACTGTGACCTCTTGGTCGTCCGTCCGATACGTGTCCCGTACTGCGCCCTCGTGCAGTCGGTTGGAGGCCCACCGCGTTTAACCGCCGTGGTCCACCTACACCCACCGTACATCCACCGTGGATCACGTCAAAAAATCTCTTCGTTTTTTTGCCATTCCCGATAAATCCAAAATCGTCTCGTCAAAAAGCGCCGCCGCTCGGACCTTCAAATTACTGTCGCGCCGAGGAACGACGCGGGTCTTCGGGCAGATACATCGCGTCAATCTTATTTCGGTATTTTTCGAAAATGCGACGGCGACGAATCTTGTTCGTGGGCGTGACCTCCTCATCGATCACAAACGGCGACGTGAGGAAGTCGAATTTCCGAATCGCCTCGAACGAGGCCAACTTCGAGTTCACCTCTTGCACGTGCCTGGCGATCTCTTCGAAGAGCAAGACACGTCCTTCCTCATCATTTTCCGCGACGTCTGCGAGCCATTTTTTTACCGGCTCGGGCGACAGGGCGAACAGACCGACCAGGTAAGGCCGCTCGTCGCCAAAAATGATGGCGGAATCCACAAGTGGATGGTTCCGTAAGGCCTCTTCAAGAGGCGAAGGTGCGATGTTTTTCCCGCCGGAAGTGACGATCAGGTCCTTTTTACGTCCAGTGATATGCAAGAATCCGTCGCGGTCATACTCGCCCAGATCGCCGGAGCGAAACCAGCCATCAGAGCCCAGACAAGCCTCGGTTTCGGCTTGGCGATTTCGGTAGCCGTGCATCACGGATCGTCCTCGGATTAGGATCTCCCCGTCTTCATCGATGGCGACTTCGACACCCGGGAGGGGTCGGCCAACGGAACCGAGTCGGTATTCATCGGGGACGTTCACGGTCGCCACAGCCGTGACTTCCGTCAGTCCGTATCCTTCGAGCACTTGAATTCCGAGATCATCAAAAAACGTCCCAACACGAAGTGGCAGTGGAGCCCCGCCTGAAATCAAGAAACGGATCCGACCGCCAAAATTTTCGCGTGCCTGAGCATGAATCACCGGTTCGACGACTCGTGTGCTGACCAAACGGGCGACCGGGCCAATCACCGACCGGGTGGACCATTTCTTGACGTCGTTTCGAATCTTGAAGACCGAAGCCGTCCATTCATGTTTTTCGACGTCGGCGAGAATCTGTTCTTGGATCTTTTCCAGGACATGCGGCACTGCGGCGAAGAAGGTCGGGCGGAAGGTCTGCCAGTACTCTTTAAGTCGGTGAATTTCACTGACCATGGTGGTTTCGATGCCGTAACCAATCGCGGTCAGATAGAGCACCCGCGCAAAAATATGTGCCAGTGGCAGGAAGAGCAATTGGGCGTCGGTGGGACGCAAAATCCCCAGAGCGTTGATGGCCGTGATTTCGGCGACAAAGTTATCGTGAGTGAGCATCACCCCGAGCGGTTCACGGCTGGTCCCAGACGTGTAGACAATGCTTGCAACGTCTTCGGGACTGAGGGCGCGACGTTGCTTCGAGACAAGTTTGGGACTTTCCACCATCGCTCGCCGCCCGTCCCCTTCGAGATCGGAAAACGACTTCACTTCCAAACGCCCAACAGGCACATCTTTGATGTCGAGCTGTCGTTTTCCGTCCGGCCCTGGCTGTCGGAAAACGGATTCGGAATCAAAAAATACCGCTCGCGACACCGAATCAACGTGGGCTGAGGCCTGCACGATTTTCTGCAATTGAACCGGATCTTCAACAAAGACCGCCACGGGCTCAGAATCCCTGAGCATCGATTCAAACGAATCCGCCGGACTCGACGCGTAAAAGGGAACGCTGACGGCTCCGCACATCATGATCGCGATGTCGACAAACGCCCATTCCGGCCGCGTTTGAGACACCAGTGCGACCCTATCACCGGGTTGGACGCCCCACTTCATCAACCCTGCGGCGATGCGTTCGGAAATGTCGAACCATTCCCGCCATGATACGCCCGCAGCGCGTGAAGAGCCCCGCAGCGCCACGTCGGGTCCCGAAGAGTTTACGCGTTCTTCAAAAATGTCGATGAGAGTCTGAGTCATAAAACACAAAGACCCACGATGTACGTGGGTCTGGGGGAAAACAAGCTAAAGAAAAGTGCTACTCAGCGATCACAGCATCAAGTGCGGTGATGACGTTTTCGGAGTATTTCGCAATCTTGTCCGCTTGGAACTTAATCTGTCGCACGCGCCACTGGTAGCGGGTGTTGGCGTTGGCGCCGCCAGATTTGAGGATCTGTGATTTCCCGATCGGAATGTAGCCCACCATATCGACGGTGCCCTCATTGCCCGAACTTGGATACTCAACTTTGAGCTTCCCTGGCTCGCCTTCGACTGGGCCACGGCTGATCACGAGTGTTCCTTCTTTGGGAAGGTAGCCCTCGTCGCCACCAGACTTGAGGGCGTGCTTGTAATCAAAGACGACTCCGAAGAAGTCGGCTTCAAGGATCTTGTTGTCTTCCTTGAGTTGCTCGAGCTCTTCTTTGTCCACGGTGTTCGTCAGGCGATTATGCTCCAACAACATCGCGCCGAGGAGCTGCGAATCTGTGGTGTACGACGTGATCTGGTCGATCGCGACCTGTCCGATGAGGAGCCGGTTATTGGCCAGCAGACTGCCGCCCGCCATGAAATCCGACTTGGTCAACTCTTCTGCAGTCGCAAAATCGACCGAGGTTTCTTTGAGCGCCATGATTTTCGGAAGGATTTCGTTGAACGCCGCGATTTTCTTGCTGAACGTGTCTTTGAGACCCTGAGCGTCGCTCACTCGTGCTGCGTCGATTTCGTTCTGAAACATTGAGGTCGATCCGGCGTAGCCAAAGACCAAACCGCCAACAAAACACAACGCGAAGATGATGATCACCGCTTTCGAAAAAGCCGGTGCACGATCCATCTCGTGGACGTCAATTTCAGTCGGTGCGCTGGCCATGACGTCGGCGCGTCTGCCTTTGGCTGCAGCCGGTCCAGGACCGGGCCCTGCCGAACGCGGGGGCGCTGACATGGGCTGAGGCGCACTTGGCTGGGCCTGAGGAGGCGCAAAATTCGATGGCGCAGGTGCTTGAGCTGGCGGCGCGTTCGACGTGGGTGGGCCTGTCGGTGCGGCACCTTGCCTGGGGGCACCAGGAGGTGTGAACTGCCCAGGAGGCGCAGCGAACGCCCCCGGAGAGACCGCAGATGGAGTTGTTTCACTCGCCGTCGGCGCGGGACGCGCTCCCGGAGGTGGCGATGCGCCAGGTGGGGCTGCTGCCGGCTTGGTTAGACCAAGACGTGCCTTCAGATCTGACAAATCGGGCTTCTTTTCCGTCAAGGCTGCCTCCTTAAAGGCGGTGCTGCTGGCGCCTTATGGCGTCGTCTTTCGCAAAAATTAGTCGTGGGAGGCTAAACCATCGGTTCAATTATCGTCAAGGTTCGATTCCTCGCTTCGAGTCGCATTCCTGCTTCCTGACTGCGCCGTGGTTGCAATTGCAGGTGCCCTTGATAAAGATGTCGCGGTTAGCAGGCGAATACACGATGCCACGGATACATGGATGCGCATTTCCTCACTTTTCCAATTCTCACTTTTGCTCTCGGCGATGTTCTTCATGGCCTGTGGCGGCTGTGATGACAGCTTCGATGGCACCGCCACCGTTGTGTTGGAGTCCGTTGACCCCGCAGTCGGTTACGTGGGTGTCGACGCCAGTTTTGAGCTTTTGGTCACGCCAGGCGCGAACACGACCGCCGAGGGAATGACATGGCAGGTTGATTTTGGAGACGGTTCTCAGGTCAGCGGCGACGGAGTCAGCGGGACCGCCCGCCACGCGTTCGAACGCGGTGGCGAGTACGAGGTGATCATCAAGGCCGTGTTCGATTCGGTGGAAGTGGGCAGAACCACCACCAATTACCGTGTCTTGTCCCCGGTGGATCTCGAATTGGACAGCATTCGCGGTGCCCCCGCGAATTTGCGCACCGAGGAGGACATCACCGTGTCGTTGGTGATGCATAATAACACGGCGACGGACGTGGTCGCCGAGTTCGCCGTCGGCGTCTATTTGTCGACCACCGCAAGTGTCACGGCCGACGATGTCGCAGATCTGCCCTTCCTTGGTAATTTGGCGATTCAAGGCACAGGCCCCGATGATCCCGTCATCGTCAGCGGAGATGAGCGAAGCGCCGGCATCACGACCATGATTCCCGCGAACGTGCCGTCCGGTGATTATTTTGTGGTCGGTCTGATCGACCCCGACTCTCAAGTGGGTGACACCGATCGAACCAATAATTTGAGGGTGAGTGCGGGTATCGTGCGCATCGACAACGTCATGGACTCGATCCCAGACGTGACCATCGCCAATGCCGTGGTGATCCCGGATCGCGCCTACCCAACCTTGAACACCATCACGCGTGGGTTCACGGTTCAGAATCTCTCGAATGTTGACGCTTTCGGTGTGGTTCACCGCACCTACCTGTCCGTGGGCGATGACACCTTGGATGCCAGCGATGAATTGATCTTTGAGAGCGACCCGTTCGACGTGGTTGGACGCGGCCTGGTCGAGATTAACCCCACGGCCATCGTGCTCGACAACGAAATCACGCCCCCTGAGATGCAGGAGTTGAAGGTCTACGTGTTGGTCGTGCTTGAAGTGACCGACGGCGTCGAAAATAACCTCGACAACAACATGGCCGTCTTCGAGATCCTGGTCACAGACCAGCCGGTCGAGGGCCCTGACCTTGCTGTGAAAGCATTTACGGTGTCTCCGGATCGCACGTTTTTGAACGGTACGCTCGAGGTTTCAGCCACGATCGCAAACGAAGGCACGATCGATGTCGGGTCGTTCTTTTGCGGGATCTACCTTGGTGCCAACCCCCGCGTGAACACTCAGGCTGACCCGCGGCTCGACAACATCAATATCCCAGCGCTTGGCAGTAATGAATCTGTCGTCGAGGAGCGTCTGATCGTCGTTCCGGGCCTTTACGATCCCGGTACGTATTACGTTTATATCGTCTGCGATCCTCAAAATGCTCTGCAGGAAGCCTTTCGAAGCAACAACTCCTATGTCTACCTGAGCCCCATCGTCATTACTGACGAGGTCGACGTCGACATCTACCCAGAATCGGTGGTCGCACCAGCCCTGGTCACGGACGGCACCACCTTTGATGTCACCCTGAATGTCTGCGTCCTTGGCTCAAACCCTTCGGGAGCAACTCAGGGTAAAATCTGGCTCTCACCCGGCTTGAACGTCAATTACAACGCCACGCCGACACTGACCTTTGATGTGCCGAATGTCCTGCCCGGCGAGTGTGAAGAAGTGATCGTCACGCTCGACGCGGATTGTCTTGATTTTGTGGACCGCTACACCGTCGGTGTGGAGCTAGATTCCACGAAGGTGTTGCCCGAGAACGATGAGACCAATAATCGGAAAGCGGCCTCTGGAAGCACGACGATTCAGGGCGACTACTGCGCGTGCGTCGAAGACTCGTACGAGCCCAACGATCGCTCCCTCGACGCCAAGCTCATTCCGCCCGGGCCTTTGTCTGCGGCCGTGTGTGCGGCAGGCACATGCGACTTTTTTGCCGTCGACGTGGCGCAAAACGACTCGCTGATTGTTCGTAATACATTTGATGGCTCCAAAGGGCGCCTCACAACAACCCTCTTTGAGCCGTCAGGCGTGCAAGCCATCGACAACGACACCGCGTTGGACACGCAGGAAGTGGCTACGTTCCTGGTCCCTCAGACGGGTCGGTACATCTTTTCGGTCTGTGGCACCGGTGGGACCCGAAACCTCTATGACCTTGATGTTCAGGTGATTCCTCAGGCGTTGGGCGTGGACATCGTTGCCCGCGACTTGAGCATCCCAGCATCGACTTCGTATTCGGTGGGAGCGAATCTGGATATCGGTTTGCGAGTCTATAATGTCGGCCAGACGACCGCGTCGCCTTTTGAAGCTGCCGTGATCATCTCGTCGAATCAGATTGTGGGCGATGCCGATGACGTTCCGATGACCTCGATTCAGGTTCAATCCCTGGCAGGCGGCGCTTTCCGCGACATCGTGATTCCTTCGATCCTGCCGACGTCTTTGACCGACGGCGACTATTATATCGCCGTGAATCTCGACCCAGCCGGTCAGCTTTTGGAGGCCAACCGCGTCAATAACTTCGCTGTCTCACGTAAGATTTCGGTCGTGACACAGTGCTACGACCCGCTGGAGCCCAACGACAGCTTTGCCGGGGCCAAGACCATCACCGCAGGGTCGTTTAATAATCTGGTGGCCTGCACGGCCGCCCCAGACGTGTATCGTCTGTGTTTGGACGACGGCAAAAAGTTCACCGCTAAGATCCTCTTTGATCCAGCCGCGGCCGATATCGACATGGAGCTCTTCAACGAACAGTTCCAGTTGATCGGATCTTCGGCGACTTCCGCCGGGGTTGAGCAGGTTTCGCGTGACTACGTCAACGGTTCGCAATGTTTCTACGTGCGCACCGTGGTCATCGCCCTTCCCGGTCAAATCGTCGAGACTTCCTACACGATGGATATCGACGTTCAGGACGTCGATCCTGCGCTCTTATGTGCATCTTCGTTCGAGCCCAACGATTCGTTCAACACCTCATCAAGCCTTCTGGCCGCGACCAGCCAGGTGGTCTCACTCGATCGCTGCCCGTCTACCGATACGGATTTCTTCTACGTCGATTTGACGGCGAGCCAGCGGGTAAGCTTCACGGCGAGTCTGGTCCCGATTGCCCAACAGGGAACCTTGCGCTTGCAGCTCTACCTGCCCAGCCGAACTCCAGGCCCCAACATCGAGACCGCACCAGGCGTGCCTTCAGCCACACTGGCCGACTATTTGGTCCCGCAAACGGGCCGATACTTTCTTCAGGTCACGGTCAGTGGTTCACAACGCAACGTCACGTATGACCTTGATGTGAGTGGTCTTGTCGGCGTGGATTTGCAGCCAAATAATTTGGCGATCGGGCCGGGAACCTATCGAGCGAACGACGAAGTCCGATTTGGATTCGTGCTCGCAAACTTGGGCACGGTATCGGTGACCACCCCTGGTTATCAGTTGTTTTACGGAACGTCGGCCACTCCTGATATCGCATCCGATATCTCGCTTGGGACCTATGTTGCTCCGACGATTGCCGGAAACTCTTCGGCATCGGTGGCGGACAGGGCAAATGTCCCCGGCTCAGCAGCGGCGGGTCAGGGATATCTGCACCTTGTGATTGATCCAGCGGGCACAACGGGCGACGTGAACACGGCGAATAACGTCATGACGATTCCCATCACGATCGTGCCTTGAAATGAAGATCCCGGAAGCCATCGACCACCTTCAGGCTGAGTTGAAGGCGGCCGCCATCCCAGAAAAAGCCCCTGAAATGGCGGCTTATATGAAAACGGAGATGCCGTTTTATGGCGTGCCTGCGCCTGCTCGAAAGTTGATCGTGCGAGACCTCAAGAAGAAATTCGTTCCACAGGACGCACAGGAGCACAGTGCCTATATCCAGGCGTTATGGGCCCTTCCCCACCGTGAAGAGAAATATGTCGCCATCGACCTAGCCAAAGCATGGAAAGATTGGATTGATGCCGACCACCTCAGCCTGTACCGACAATGGATTGAAGAAGGCGCGTGGTGGGATCTGGTCGACGATATCGCATATTATTTGGTCGGCGGCGCCTACCTCAAGGATCGCGAGAAAGTTGGCCCGATCATGGATGAGTGGATCACCGACCCGCACTTGTGGATTCGACGGGCTGCCATCATTTGCCAATTGCGGCACAAGAAAGAAACGGACGCTGTTCGACTCTATGATTATTGCCTGCGCTCGGCCCATGAAAAGGATTTTTTCATACGGAAAGCAATTGGCTGGGCTCTTCGTCAGTACTCACGGTCCGAGCCCGAGAGCGTTCACGAGTTTCTGACGACTCACAGGAAAGACCTTTCGAACCTCTCGTTCAAGGAAGGCTCCAGAATTTTGATTAAGAATGGTTGGTCATTCGAGGAAACGTGATGGAATTCAAGATTGGGCACGTCTCCGACCTGCATATTTGGCGCATGAAGGACGTGCGGATTCGTGATTTTCTGAGCAAGCGAATCGTGGGTGCCGCCAACCTTTTGATGCATCGAAACAGCTCCCATTCACCCGCCGTCGCACGCAAGGGGTTGCAGCGACTCGAAGAGCTGAACGTGGACCACGTTTGCATCAGTGGCGATCTCACCAACCTCGCACTCCCAAGTGAGTTCGAGGCCGCCTTGGAGGTGGTTTCTGAGATTCCTGATTCCCATCGACGGGTCAGCATCATCCCGGGAAACCACGACTATTATACCCCAGACGCCGTGTCGCGACGGTTGTTCGAAAACACGTTTGAGCCGTGGTTGAAGAGCGATTTGCCCTCATATCAATTGCCGAGCGGTTACCCTGTGTGCCACCTACGCGGAGACGTCGCGATCATCTCGATGAATTCGGGGATCCCGTCGATGCCGATGATGGCGATCGGGCGAGTTCAGGACGATGAACTCAGGGCAACGGCGGCGCTCTTAGACGACCCACTGGTACGTTCGCGGTTTAAGGTGGTCATGATCCATCACCCGCTGCTTCCCACGGCTCATGTGCGGGTGCAGGCCCTCAGACATTTGGTGAACGCAGACGAAGTTGTTTCGGTGTTGCGACACGGCGCGGTGGATCTGGCCATCCATGGCCATAATCATCACGTGTCCACCACGACACTTCCGCATCTACGTGGCACAGGAAAGATGTGGATTTGTGAGGCTGGATCTACGTCCTATTCGTCGCCGGCTGACCCGCATTTTGCGGGGTCATTCAACGTCTTCACCGTCGAAGACAAGCATCTTTCTAAGATCGAGACGCATCTATACGACGGGTTCGAAGATTCATTCGTGCACTGGCGAGAAGAAACCTATGAGCGCGTGTTGAATGAGTGATTGGCTAGAACGGGTCGCAGAAAGGTTTTCGCTGCGGCTCGGAACGCATAACGGCAGAGTTCTGGCTCGGCGCAGGGGCGTCACGGTCGAAATTCAAGGGCTTCCTTCCCACGGCACAGCTGATGAAAAACGAGCAGTCTGGGCCGCCTTGTTGGGTGTCCGACTGGCCATAGACCGCATCACGACGACATACACCTTGGATCTGGAACGCCCCGCCCCGCTGGCCTCGGACAAAAAGCATGAGAGCCCATCGCTTTATGGTGAGCGCCTCCTCTGGTTGGTTCCCGAGGCGACGATTCCGATCGTCGAAACCCTCTGTGATGAAGCGGTCTGTACGCGTTCTTGGTGCGAAGGCTTCACTTCGATATTCGTCACTGCGTGGAAGAAGGAGTGGCATGTTTTTGCGGTTCCAGACCTAGAAAACGCGACTTTTGACGCGGAGAGTCTCTACGAATTTGCGCGCTATTCGCTTTTCAACGACGAGCGGACTCAAAAGCCACG
>JBFFMO010000032.1:0-13400 GCA_041554035.1 Allomicrovenator sp.
AACGCGCCATCGAGACCCTGAGTGGCGGCGAGACTTTCCTGGCATCTTTGGCGCTGGCGCTGCAATTGAGTCAACAGGTTCAGGACGCCGCTGGCGCACTCTCGCTGGACTCACTTTTCATCGACGAGGGTTTTGGGACGCTCGACCCAGAAACCTTGGAAACAGTCGCCGAAGCCGTCGAAGCCTTGCGCGATACTGGGCGGGTCGTTGGCATCATCACGCATATCGCGGAACTGACGAATCGTCTGCCTGTGCGTATTCGGGTTCATAAATCCGTAGCTGGTTCCCATGTTGAGATCGAGCGTGAATAACTACTCGCCGAGCGCCTTCACAAACTCGAGGGCGAACGTGTAGGCGTCACCCGGCCAACGGGACGAGATATAATTTCGGTCTGTCACGACAAATCCCCGATATAAATGTTTCAGGTCATCTCTTAACACGGGCGTAGGTCCTTCGATGAAATTCGCCTTATCGGCAAGCGCTGTCGTGACTTCGTCCTGAACGGTCAGGCCAGGGTAGGTCAGGTAATAATCTTTGAGCCATAGGCGTGTGAGCTGGTAGGCGGTCATCTCTTGCGATTTTAGGAGCGAGGTCGTTTTGTATCCGTGAATGGCCGACTTCCCGCTTGCGGGATCGATGGAACGCGCGGCCAACACGACTCCGTGGCAAATCGCCGCAACGGGTTTTTCCGCGGCAAAAAATTCGACCACTAAATTTTGGAGGGCTGTGGACTCCAGGTATTCTTTGACGCCCTTGTCGTGCCCGCCTGGTAATAATAATCCGTCATAATCTTCGTGATTTAATTCCGAATATTTTTGTGGAGCCTCAAAGGATGGGCTGGACTTCATCTCTTCAAATGCTTCCACGGCGTCTTTGCGGGTTTGGAGCAACGACCTGAAGATTCCCAAATGATGCCCGTGCAGCATCTTTTGGTCGGGCACGGCGGGGCTGCCATCCGGCGTTGCAAAAACAACGTCGATGCTGTGCTCCGTGAGCAACTTCCATGGAATCGCGACCTCGGTTGGGTCGCAGCCATAGCTTGGAAGCGGAATCAGGATCGTCTTGTTGGTCATAGAGCCAGCCTTTGATGCAGCTTTCGAGTCGCCGATTCTGAGCGTTGCATTCCGAGCTGACAACCGAAGACCGCAGGCGCGAATCGACTCTTTTGTCGTTTGGGCGTAATAGAAAGGACGGCCCGAGATGAAGCGAGCCGGCACGCGCGCGAGGTACGGTGGTGATCAATCAAATTCTCGAAGGTGTTCCAGCAGCAGTGATGCCGTTGATCGAGGACGTTCATAACGAGTCGTGGCCCGAGGTGATCGAGGCGATTCGGACGGGTAAGGCCGATAGATTTGTCCGTCGGGTTTTTGAACAATTCGGGCCCAAAGCGTTTCTGGAACTTTTGCGAAACGCCATCGCGCAGCTCGGAAAGTCGGGCATGGAAGCGCGCCAGCACCGTTTGGAAACCTACGAGGGCTTGTCTCAAGCATCGATGCGGCTTTATGGGGCCGATGACGAACGAACGCTGACCGTTCGCGCCTTCGTTTTTGAGACCTCATGGACCACGTACGAAAATCCAGTCGCAGCGGCATCGGCGCTCTTCAAGCGTGTCGAGACCAACGCGCCGGCATTGAAGGGTCAGGTGGCTCTGGTGCTGGGCCATGCGCATTTGATGGAGCGCTCCTATCCGGCGGCTCATGAAGCCTACCGCGTGGCGGCTAAGTCGGCCGAGGGCAAACTCAAGAATGCCGTGGAACGACGGGTCCTGGCGAGCCTTCTTTATCTTGGGCGGTACCGCGAAGCGCACGAGATGGCGGCGTCGGTGTTGAGTCGACCCGGGGCCATCTTCGCTGGTGGAGACGTCGTGATGTCGGCCCCGTCGAAGGTCGAGTCTTCATGCGATGAATTGAAGTCGATCTTGGATTGGTGTCATGCGACCACGCCGGAATGGATTCGCGGATTAGGGGGCTTGGCGTCTTCACTTCAGGATGCCGGTCAGGACGCTTCTGAGGTCCACGCCTGGTTCATCGAGGCGCTGGAGGCGCTCGAAGACGACAAGGACGTGGAAGAAGAACTTGGCGTGATTTTGCGCCAACTCATGGAGCGGGGCGCGATTCGGTCGGCCGTCGAAGTGTCGAGTCGACTGGCCGATTTTGCCGACCAGACGACCGTCGAAGGTCTCTGGGCGAAGTTCAATCACGCCGCGCTATCGGCTCAGAGCGGCCTCGAGACCGCGTTTGATAAACAAGATGAGTTTGCCGACAAGCTTTTGGACCTCTCGCCCAAAGATGGATCGCGAGCCTACCTGTCGCACGCACGGATGTTGTTGGATAACGGCCAAGCTGAGCGTGCCTTGAAGGCTCTTAAACATGTTGTGGTGGAGCCAGAAATCGAGTCGGGCGTGGCTTTGGTCAAAGACTGTGCGTTGTTGTTTACCGGGGATGCTGCAGCGCGCGAGCGGCTGATTGCCGGGATGAACGGCCTGAAGGCAAGCGGTCACTTGGTGTCCCAGGACGGTGAGTATTTGGTGGGCGTGTTGGTCGGTGACGCCATCGGGCGGGGCGACCGCAGCGCGATTGATTTTCAGGCGACATTCTTAGACGCTGTGGCCCGTCAATTCGGCGAAGGACCGCCTGTGTGGACCGAAAGCGTGAACATGGCTGGTGTGCACGCGCAGATGGGCGAACCTCAACGCGCGGTCGATATTTTGAGATTTGTGATCTCGAAACAGGTCGAGAGTTTTGGCCCTCAATACGCCGATGCGTTGCGCACTCGGCTGATGCTTGCGCAGGTCTTGGACTCGATGGGCGACACGGCGGGCGCGGCAAAAGAACGTCTTGAGGTCAGCTCCGCGGGTACGCCCATGGAATGGGAGCCGGTGAATATATGATGGAGATTCGATGAACACTCGTTGGACTTGTGGAATCATGTTGTTGGGCCTCGCGATATCGACTCCGGCGTTTGCCCGGAGTCATCGTGTTGCCCAGATTCCCCACGGGGCATCGTTTGGATGCACCAGCTGCCATGGCACGGCTTCAGGCGGCGGGACCTTCACGGGTTTTGGCTCGTCGACCGTTGGAGCGCTTGTGGGCGAGGGTCCGACTTCGGGTCAAGACATCGAATGGGCGCAGATTTACGACGTGGACTCTGACCGCGACGGCTTCACCAATGGCGAAGAACTCGGCGATCCAAACGGGACCTGGCGGACAGGCGACGCCAATCCGCCCGGTATGTTTTTTCATCCTGGAGACGACTCCAAACATCCGATTGGCTCATGCGGGGATGGTCGCGTGACCCCACCTGAGGAGTGCGACTTGGACAACACGCGCGGCCTCAGCTGCATCAATTTGGGGTTGGACCCTGGCCCGCTGAGTTGCGACACTTCATGCCTTTACATCAAGGATCTCTGCGGCATAGCTGAAGAGTCTCCAGATGCAGGCGTGGACACTGGAACCCAGCCCGATGCCGGCGTCGTCACGACCGACCCTGGTAGCGATGAAAGTTGTTCAGCCGCAGGCGGTCCGGTGATCTGGGCTGCGTTCCTTGGTTTGATGGGTTTTCGGCGTCGCCGATCACGATCAAAGTGAGAACCGAGAAATTAGTATGCGTTATATTTTCTTATTTATTATTGCCGTTTCAGCGTGTGGTGCGGACGACGAAACGACCATAAACACTGATTGGACGTGGGATCTTCCAGAAGGGTTTCCAACCCCCAAAGTTCCCGAAGATAATCCGATGTCGGTGGCAAAAGTCGAATTGGGCCGCCGTCTATTTTATGACACGCAGCTTTCGGGAAACCAAACTCAATCGTGTGGTTCGTGTCATTTGCAGTCCTTGGCGTTTACGGACGGGAAAGGCGTCAGCGAAGGCGCGACGGGCGAGATGACGTCACGGGGTGCCATGGCCATTGGAAATGTGGTTTACGCGTCGACGTTGACCTGGGCAAACCCATTGATGCGAACCCTCGAGAAGCAACAGCTGACGCCACTTTTTGGGGAGCTTCCGGTGGAGTTGGGGCTGACGAGTCAGGAGCAGGCGTTGGATCGTTTGAACGAAGATCCGGTTTATCCAGACCTGTTTCGGGCGGCGTTTGAGACCGAAGAACCCGCGATCACACTGGAGACGATGACCAAGGCGATTTCAGCGTTTCAGCGGTCGATCATCTCGGCAGATACTCCCTACGATCGTTTTGTTTATGGCAAGGATCATAGCGCCCTAAATGAAGCAGAACAGCGCGGAAAGGACCTGTTTTTTTCCGAACGACTTGAATGTTTTCATTGCCATGGTGGATTTAATTTCTCGGATTCCGTTCAACACGATGGGTCGGTTTTTGATGAAGTGAAATTCCATAATAATGGCCTCTATAATATCGGCGGAAGCGGCGCGTATCCTGCTGGAAATCAGGGCGTTTTTGAAATCAGCGGCGTGTTGGAAGACAGCGGACGTTTTAAGGCGCCGAGCCTTCGAAATATCGGCCTGACTGCGCCCTATATGCACGACGGCAGCATCAAGACCTTGGACGAAGTCATCGACCACTATGCGCGTGGCGGCCGAGAGATTTTGGACGGGCCCAATGCCGGTGACGGCAAGTTCAGTCCTTTCAAGAGTGAATTGGTGACTGGGTTTGTGATTTCAGACGAGGAACGCGCTGATTTGATTGCGTTTTTAAACGCGTTGACCGACCAAACGATGGTCGATAACCCAGCCTATTCTGACCCTTTCGAAGAGAATTCCCCCTAAATAGCGTTTTTTGAGATCCAGAACCGGGTCATTTCGTTATCATCATCGAAATCTGACACGGAGCGAGTGATGAAAAAGTGGATCTTTGCAGTGGCGTTATGCGGTGCCTTGGGGTGCTCACAGCAGCAGGAACCCGGCCAACCGCTGCAATTTGCGCCAGCTCCGCCTCCGCCAGCGGCGGCCCCAGGCGCAGCTGAGGAGGAAGCTGCGCCGAGCGAAGCTGAGCCTAAGTCTGAAAGCCGCGAAGCAATTCAGGCCGATGATGCCCCAACAGACGCGGTGGATGCGCCTGCGGCAAAGGCCGAGGAGAACCTTCAGGACGGCGCCGATCTGGACCAGCCGATGAAGAGAGCGAAATCCGCTCCCAAGGCGCCGAGTGCCAGCAAAGGTGCCAGCGATGCGGCGACGATTTGCGACAGTGCCTGCCAGAAAACGTGTGCGAACGCGGCAGATAAAAACGTCTGCGCGCAGGCTTATGCAGCCGGCTGTTTTTCGGGCACGGCACCAGCGACCTTTGATTGCGGGACGAGCGGGGAAAAAAGGAAGATCAAGGCCGATGGCGTCGAGGAGCGAGGCATGCCGGTCATCACTCCTTAGTGTTTCTGGATTGCTCATTTTCGAACAGGCGCTTGAATACCCATTTGATGTCTGCCGCCTCAATCTCCAAATCAGGAGGAGGCTTATTGGACATAAAATGCTCGACCAAGGTCTGTAATTGATCAAGCAGTAAACCCATTCGGGTCACTTCAAGGTTTTCAAATTCTAGCCGGACAGCCTTCATGTTGGACACTGCGATTTCAAAATCATGCTCCGCGATGTCCAAGAGAATTAAATTAAATTCTGAAAACGGTGCATTTTGTGAACCGGAAAGTCGTTGCCATCGCAATGCAGATTGATGATGGAAACGTGCTTTTTTGAGGTTATCTCGGAGTCTTTCGATGTCTCCGAGTGTAATATGTAGCTCCGTCGATGCCGCACTTAAACCGAGATTCTCTGCGCGGTGTAACGCGGTGAGCGCCAAATTTGAGGCCGTTTTCAAGTCCTTTTCGGCGATAGATACGTCGGCCAAATGGGCCTGAGCCATGCAGTATTGCACCAGCATTCCCAATTCAAGAAAGAGCCCAGAGGCCTCATTGAGATACTTTTTCGCATCGATATATTTTTTCAATCGAAATGAGAGGACTCCAGCAATTATTTTGGCTACTGCGACCCCCCGTGTCTCATTTGTAGTCTCATAAATGGTGGTGCAGTGTTCAATTTGACTGATGGCCGCTGAAAATTCGCCAGCCTCTGCGTTTCGCATGGCGATGAAGTATTCACCGTGTGCGGCGGTGAGTAGAAATCCGTGCTGTCTTGCGCTCAGGTTGGCTCGCTGCACGATGTCCCGGGCCAATGCGACCTCGCCACGGGCGTGTATGAGAAAGCCTCGGACCATATCAAAGTCAATTTTCACTGCTTCGCTGGTTGCGCGTCTCGCCACTTCTTCAGCCTTCTTTTCAAAACCGCAGGCTGCTGAAATATTTGTTCCGGTAAGCTCACGGATTCCGCGAACGTAGACCCGCAGTCTTCGATTAAAATCCCCGATATGGTCGGCGTGTCGCGCCAATCGAGCCACAGGGGCCCCTGCATGGTCCAAAACCTCCAGACACGCCAGATGCCAGTCTTGCCAGGTTTGCCGAGCCTTCATGCGCTTGGCCACGGCTTTTTCGATGACGGCGTGGGCGTAACCCAGACGCGTGCCCTGCCTTTCAAGAATCGCATTATCCAAAGACACACGTTCAAGACCGGCTGGCACCACGAACCCGGCCTCGTTCATCACGGCACTCGCCTCTTCAGCCGTCGCGTGGCCAAGGGCCGCAAGGACTTCAAAATAGGCGTGGCCGGCAATCCGCTCGGTCTCGGGCAACGTCGCCACACATGCGTCGATCCGTTGCAGGAAGATTTCTTGAACATCCGCAGGGAAATCTGCAGCGATGGTGAAACGATCCCCAAGGTCGTGGATGGCGCCTCGTCTGATCGCTTCGTCCAGAATCGCCTGAGACAAAACGATGTCGCCCTTGGTTCGGGCCATCAAGCCGTCACGGGCGGGTTCGTCGAGGGGCAGCAATCGTTCGATCCAACGTTCCTCTTCGCCCGCGTGAAAGGGGCGGAGTTCCAGCAGTGAACTCGTTTTTGCGAGCTCATCCAATATCAACGTGACCTCTTCAAACTCATCGAGCTGGTCGATCGATACCGACACCAGAACCAGAACCGGCAACTCCGCGAAGTGTTCACGCAAATACGATACAAATTGTACGGCTTCGTCGGCCCATTGTGCGTCTTCGACCCAAAAAATGAGCGGTCGACCCCGGCTGGCGACTCGAAAGGCCTGTCCGATGGCGCGGAAGCGTTCGTTGCGGGTGTAGCCAATCTTGCGATCCGCCTGAGACTCCGCGACCAAGGTGCGTGCCAGAGGCTCAAGTGACGCTGCTTCGGTGATTGGGGCCATTTTGCTGCTGACCCGCGTGATGCGGTCTTGGGTTTCAAGCCCCCAAAGCTCAAAGAGGTCTTCCAGAGTCCCGCAGAGGCCTTCGTTGGGCAGCATCGAGTGCGAATGAAGACATGACACATGGGTGGCGGCACCAAGCTCGTGAGAGCGCTGAATCAACCATTTGCACACCGGCTTCATCGGGGTGGCGTCTGTCCCACGAAGAACCACGACGCGCAGTCCAGCGGAAGTCCTGAGCAATTCTTCCCAAAGGCGGTCACGCGTGTCTTCCAGGCCGATCATGCCAGGGTCTCGCATGCCGAAGATTCCCAGACCGGTCCAGGCCGAGCCCAGCAGATCTGGGCGCCACTCGAGCGGGCGTGGGGCCGCGGGTGCACGACTCGACGAACCCACGCGATGGGGGTCGAACTCGGGTTGGGACAGGTGTGTTTCGCTGAATGCGTCGATCAACGTGGCGGCCGATTCCCCGCTTTCTACAGATTCCGCGGATTCCGTGGATGTTTCATGGTCGTCGGTTGAATCCGAAATCGCGTCGAGTCCCGCCAAGGCGTCGGCCGCGAAGGCGAATCTGGATTCCTCGGGGCGCGCCACGAGGTTGAGTAGCCAGACGCTGACTTCATCTGGGATCGGAAATTGAGGGGTCAACGCCGGAAACGGTCCGCTGATATGCTTGTGCGCGATTTCGAATAGGGACTTGCCCGCGTAAGGGCGCTCACCGCAGATGATCTCGAAAACCATGCAACCAAACGCGTAGATGTCGGTCCAGGGGCCAAAATCTCGCCAGCGCGCGTGCAATTGTTCGGGCGACATGTAGTAGGGCGTGCCCGCTCCGGCGGTTGAAGTGACGCGTTCGGCCGACTCGCCCGGGCGGATTTCAGCAAAACCGTGGGCGATTCCGAAGTCGGCAAGCTTCAACTCGTCGCCACAGACCAGAATATTTTCGGGTTTCAGATCTCGATGGATGACGCCGTGCGCGTGCGCAAAGGCCAATGCGGATAGGATCTCCCTAAAGACTCGTTTGGATTGTGACCACGAGGTCGGCATGTGTTCACGAAGCGACCCGTCGGCGAGTTCCATCACCAGATATGGCAGGCCTTTGCGTGCGTTTTCTGGGGGGGAATCTGCGGCCTCAATGGTCCCATAATCGATCAGGGTCGCGATGTTGGGATGGACCAGGCGGGCGTGTTCGCGGGCTTCGTCATAAAATGACTCAAGAAAGCGGGCGTCGTCTGCTCGGCCAAGTTGAATGATCTTGATCGCCGCTCTTCGCTTGGTCTGTCGGTGTTCCGCCAGCCACACTTCGGCCATACCTCCGTGACCCAATGGTCGAATCAGATGATATGCGCCAAGTTGAGCATTCATTTTTCGTCAACCAAACGCATGATTTCCGTCACCATTCCGGCAGGAAGACCGCCCAGCAGTGCTTCATCCATCTTTTCGTAATAGGCGGACTTCAATGTCCGAGCAGCTTCCCCATCCCCGGCTTCCAGCGCATCGATGATGCCCATATGGGTGTCCCGGTACATTTCGGGCAGTTTGAAATTCCCGGCAAAAATCGTCACAGCATTTTCATAAGTTTGTTCGATTTCATTGATGAGCATCTTGGTGGCTGCAAGTCCCGCACAATTCAAAATACTCATGTGGTAGCGATCATCGGCAGCCAAAAACGCGGCGCTATTTCGGCCCTCCCACGCTTCGTTGCAAGCTTCTCTGGAGGCGGTCATATCCTTGCCTTTGGTGTGCGCTGCTGCACGTTCAAGGAAGTCAAGAACCAGGCCCCGGCGCAGTCCCAGAGCATCAAAAATTAGGGGCACCAATTCCTCCCAGTTCTCTGCGCGATAAAATGACGCCATGAGGTAGGGGAAGACACCGACGCGCCACTGGCCACGAGGCAGAGCAAGGGTTCCAGATCCTTGCCTCGACACGAGCATATTCCAGCCGGCGAGGCGATCGATGGCCGACCTTACGGTGGCTCGGCTCATCTTAAATTCGTCACTGAGGCGTCGCTCAGTGGGAATTCGCTTTCCCGGCGGCCATTCTTGAGAAAGCAATCGGTCCACCAACCGCACGACAAGTTCGTCTACTAGAGACTCATGCATAACAAATTTTCCAGGGATAGTGGTCAGGCCCACACCAATTTGCACTGAAACACAGTGAGCCTCAAGAACCGATCTGAAACTTGTGCATTCCAAAATCGAATTTTTTGGAATCCGGCGGAAATTGGGAGCATCTGACTTGCCGGAGTGCATCTGGTCCGTTGTTGATAGAACATGGAGTACAGCTACTCCAAAGCTGTAAAAGTGGCATTTGTCCCTTGGAAAACAAAAATTCGTCAGGTAAATGAGCCGAGCTTTGGCAAGGCCCACAATCATTGAGATTTTTGGATTTGCGGGGATTTGTCGAAAACATTTGCTGAACGGAACGCAAATTGCAAAGCTCCGTTCAACTAGATTAGCGGACTCGTATATGAGTCCCCGGTCGGTGACCAAAGTCACCCGAGGAGCCTTGGATGCTGCGAACGAGTGAAAAACCGGTTTCTCCTGCCTCTGGCAAACTCGCTGTTTTGATGCCTGGCTTAGGTGCTGTGGCCACGACAGTGATTGCAGGTGTGGACGCGATCATTAACAAGCGCACGGCGCCAATTGGCAGTTATGCTTTGATGGGACATCTTCCCGAAGGAGACCAGTTGGTCCCCGTCGGTGAGGCCGTGCCCTTAGCACAACTTGAAAACTTGGTGTTTGGCGGTTGGGACATCTACGAAGGCACCGCTTTTGACGCGGCTCGCCAATCGGGAGTTCTGGACTACCAAGACATGGAGCGCGCCAAAGAGACGCTTGAGAAGATCCGCCCGATGCCGGCCGTATTCGATCGTGAGTACATTCGAAATATCGACGGACCCAACGTCAAGACGGCTGCTTCAAAGTGGGACCTCACCCACGCCCTCGTTGATGACATCAAGAATTTCATGGCAACCAACGGTTGTGACCGTGCTGTGGGTGTTTGGTGCGCTTCGACTGAGCGTTATATCGAGGTCGGTCCCGTCCATCG
Source organism: Allomicrovenator sp. (assembly GCA_041554035.1). Taxonomy (GTDB): domain Bacteria; phylum Myxococcota_A; class Bradymonadia; order Bradymonadales; family Bradymonadaceae; genus JBFFMO01. The sequence continues at coordinate 10,277 of JBFFMO010000032.1, forward strand.
CACGATCGAAGCTTTTGAGGCTGGCCTCAAAGAAAGCCACCCAGACATCGCACCGTCGATGATGTACGCCTACGCGTTCGTCAAAGCCGGTGTGCCGCTGGCCAATGGCGCTCCTAATCTTGCACTCGATATCCCAGCGATCATCGATTACGCCAAGAAGCAGAATGTTCCGATCGCTGGCAAGGACTTCAAGACGGGCCAGACCCTGATGAAGACCATCCTGTCGCCTGGCCTCGCCACACGACTCATCGGCGTTCGCGGGTGGTACTCGACCAATATCCTCGGCAATACCGATGGTGCGGTCCTTGATGATCCCGGTTCATTCAAGACCAAAGAAGTCAGCAAATTGTCGGTGATTGAATCGATTCTGGAAAAGGATCTTTACCCCGACCTTTACGGTAATATGACGCACCGTGTGCGCATCGATTATTACCCGCCACGCGGCGATAACAAGGAAGGCTGGGATAATATCGATATCTTTGGTTGGATGGGATACCCCATGCAAATCAAGATCAATTTCCTTTGCCGCGACTCGATTCTTGCTGCGCCTCTCGTGCTCGATCTTGCGTTGTTTATGGACCTCTCGGCTCGCGCTGGATTGGGCGGAGTGCAGGACTGGCTCTCGTTCTACTTCAAGAGCCCGCAACGTAACGGCGATGTCATGCCACCGCATGACTTGTTCAAGCAGCGCGACAATTTTCAGGAAACCTTACGCACTATTGCGCATCGAACAGCATGGAAGAAGACGGAAGGAAAAGTAGCCTCCGCTTCATAAATCCGGAGACCTGATGGACATCGCAAATGATCTAATACTTGGCGTTTATCCTGCAATTGCAGGTGTCGGTATCATCGCGATGGCTCTCCTGTTTTGGACGGCATTCCGTGCCAAGAATCGCCCGCATCAGCGGGCTTTTTTGTGGAATTTTTCTACTGGTTCACCGACCCCATCGTTAGCCTTTTGATTCGCCTCCGCGTTTCACCCAACGCGATCACCGCCACATCACTTGTGTTCACGGTCGCGGGTGGTTTTGCGCTGGCGAATCATCTGTATTTTACGACGCTCTTCATCCTCATGTTCGGCTCAAGCTGTGACGTGTTGGATGGTCAGGTGGCAAGACGCACCCACACCGAATCACGCTCGGGTGCGTTCCTCGATTCATTCATTGACCGACTCGCCGAAGGCGCGATTCTGACCGGGGCTTCCTGGGCCGGCGGTGGTGGTTTGCTCTCGCTGATCGCGTTTCTGGCGATGATCGTTTCTTTCGCAATTTCTTACGCCCGTGCAAGGGGCGAGTCTTTGGGAGTCGATGCGAAGGTGGGCCTGATGCAACGCCCTGGTCGTTTGGTCCTGATCTTGTTTACGCTGGCTTTTGCCGGAGGCGCCACGTTGGTGTCGAATAATCCAGAAGTGCCTTTGCATATCCTGAGTGCCGGTCTGGGGCTCTTGACCGTCCTGTCGGCGTACACAGTGTATCAGCGCGTTTCCTACATCATGCGGCAACTCGACCAACCCGAGCGGAAGCTTGAGTTGCAGCCGGACCTCCCCACAAAATCGGCCGCCTGAACATGTCCCTGAAAACCCATCTAGCTGACTTCTCTGGAGTCGCGGTGGCGAGCGTTCTGGCTACTGCGTTGGATGGTTTGGTGTTTGCCGGGCTGATGTCGTGGGAGCCGAGCGCTCAATACCCCGGTGTCGCGGCTGCGCTTGCAGCGGTCTTTGGTGGTGTTTTCCATTACACGTCATGCCGATTTTTCGTCTTTCGTCGGTTTGACGCATCCTTTTCGCAATCGGCGCCACGTTACGTAGCCATGAGTGGTTCGGCAGCCGTGATTCATGGTGCCATCGTCGGCGTCATGTCCAGGTTTTTTGCGCTCAGCCTGGTATGGCTGGTCTCAAAAATCCTTGTTTATGCTCTGTGGACCTATCCATTGAGCCGGTACTTTGTTTTTGACGTCAAAACGTCGAAAGGGGCCTGAGTGCTGACTTTTTACGCTCGATTGATTCGCCAATTCGCGCTGCGGCCCGCCGTTTTTGCTTCGTTCTTTTTTATCGTGTCCGTTGGCCTGTTTTTTGGGGCCTCTCATGTGCGTCTTGACGGCGATCTGACACGTCTGCTCCCAGATTCTTCACCGACGGTGCAAGGTCTACGACGCCTTGAAAAAGCATATGGCGACGAAATCGGAAGGCTGACGATCGTGCTTCAGGGCCCCGACGTTCAGGCCAATCGAGACGCGGCCGATGCGATCGGCATTTCTTTGAGGGATACGGAAGGGGTCTCGCGGATGGAGACCGTGGATCCCCGCGCTGAGATTCGCCCGTTTCGACTGCTCTACATCGATTCCGCTGACCTTGAAAAACTGGATGAACGTTTATCCAAACGCATCCGCTGGGAGAAACAACGCGCCAATCCCCTCTTTGTGGACATGGGAAATCGTCCGCGTCCGGAGGTCGATACCAGCGATATTGAAGCCAAATACGACAGCAAAACCGGCACACGGACCTATTACGAGGGTCCGAACGGCGAAATACTCGCCTTTGTTCACCCGTCGTTTCCGGCTTCAAGCCTCGATGATTCCAAAAAGCTGATCAAATCGGTGAATCAAAATGTGAGTGAGACACTGAAGCGCTTTCCTGGCGTGAGCTACGAGCTCACGGGTCGATATGTGAAGCGCATCGAGCAACAAGAGATTCTGACCAGCGACATCACGCGGGCGACTCCGATTGCGCTCCTCTTGTTGACGCTCTTTCTGGTCGCGTATTTTCGCTCCTTTTTCTCGGCTGCACTCGTCGTATTGCCGCTTTCAGTGGGCACCGCAGCCGGGATGACCTTCGCCGTATTGGTTTTTGGTGACCTGAATATCTTGACCGGATTTCTGGGCGCGATCTTGATGGGATTGGGCGTGGATTACGGAATCCATCTGATTTCGCGCTACCTCGAGGTTAGACGGCGAGTCGACGATCCGGCGGAAGCCTGGCTCGGGGCGTTTGAGACCGCAGGAAGAGCGAGCATTTATGCGGGTCTGACGACCATGATAGCCCTCGGGAGCCTCGCCGTTTCTACGTTTCGGGCGTTTTTCTCATTTGGCGTGATTGCGATGGGCGGGATCTTCCTGATCCTCTTGG
>JBFFMO010000033.1:0-13378 GCA_041554035.1 Allomicrovenator sp.
GATAAATTCTCGTGCAAATTCGATCGACGATTCAAGTGAATCACCCAGCGCTAAACGAGCGGTAATCGCCGCGGAATGGGTACAGCCCGAGCCGTGCACGCGCTCAGAATCGACACGGTCTGCCCCGAACTCGATGAACCCGGTGCCGTCGTAAAAAAAGTCCCGAGCGACTTTCTCGAGATGAGATCCTTTGATCAGCACGTTCTTGGCGCCGAGATCAAAAATCGCTTTCGCGGCTTCTTTCATCGAGGTTGGGCCTTCAACTCGCCGCCCACACAGCGCGCCCGCTTCGAATCGATTGGGCGTCACGAGCAACGCATGCGGAAGCATATTGATCGCGAAAATCTTAAAAGCCGTGGCGGCCATCAGCGGGTCGCCGTGTTTGCTCACCATCACCGGGTCCACGACGAGTTTGGCGATCGGCCGCTCGGTGAGCATCTCGCTTACGACCGAGATCATGCGTTCGTTGCCCAGCGCGCCGATCTTGGCCGCGACGGGTTTCAGGTCCCCCATAATGGCTTCAAATTGTTGGGTGACCATGGCGTCCGACAAGACCTCAAGCCCCAACACGCCCTGCGTGTTCTGGGCGGTGATAAGCGTGATCACTGACGTTCCGTAGACCTTGCAGGCCGCAAAGGTCTTGAGGTCGGCCTGAATGCCAGCACCTCCACCTGAGTCGCTGCCTGCAATGGTGAGCGCCACGGGGGGCTGATAGACGCTGGTGTCGGTGTTGATCCCCAAAAAATCGTACATTGAATTCATATCGACTCTATTTTTTGTCGACGCCGGCCTGCGCGCCAGTAAGGCCGTAACGTCGTTGGCGTGAGCCGAACGAATCGAGAGCCGCAACAAAGTGTTTTTCGTCGAAATCAGGCCAGAGCGCGTCCGTGACCACGATTTCAGAATAGGCGATTTGCCAGAGCAGGAAATTAGAAATGCGCATTTCTCCGCTGGTTCGAATCAAGAGGTCGGGATCCGGCACAGCGCTCGTGTAGAGGTGTTTTGCGAAGTCTGATTCCGTGATCGCGTCAGGCTCTAGCGTGCCCGCGCGAACTTCTTCGGCGATACAGCGTGTGGCGTGCAGGATTTCTTCGCGGCCGCCGTAGCTCACCGCGACCTGCAATATCAGATTCGAATTATGCGACGTGGCGTCTTCCAGATTACCGATCGCCTCTTGCAGCCGAGGCGAAAGCCGAGTGCGGTCGCCAATCATGCGCATCGCGACGCCGTTTTCGATCAGCCGCTTGCGCTCTCGTTTGATGTAGATATCAAACAAGGTCATCAGACCGGTGACCTCGTCGACCGGACGTCCCCAGTTTTGCGAGCTGAACGCGTAGAGCGTCAGGACTTCGACACCCAGATAACGGCACGATTCAACGACTCGCCGAACCGCGTTTGCGCCTTCGTGGTGCCCCTTAATGCGTGGCATCCCGCGGCCTTCCGCCCACCGTCCGTTGCCGTCCATAATCACTGCAACATGGCGTGGAATGGGGCCGGCATACGACTTCAGGACAGCTTCATCGACATGGAGATTTGGCGCGTTCGACATTCATACCTCGATCGGCAGAATTGCTAACACTTTCGTGGGGGAAGCGAAAGACGTTCGGAATCACTCTTCGTAGGGCATGCGTGAGGTGATGGTCGGCGGGCACTCATCGTCATTCAGACTCGGGTACACGTCCAAATTTGCGTGTTTCAGATCGCTGAGGGCCTCATCTGCGCTCGCATATCGCCATTTGAGCGACTTGGTGACCATTCGGCCCACAATTTCACGAAGGTCCGCCGGAACTTCGACGTTGTGCGGGATTTCGATGCCTTCGGGGCGCAGATGAAAAAGCGACACGATATTCATGTCATCACTTTCGATCGCTTTGGCACCGACCAACATTTCGTAGGCCACCAACCCAAGGCTGTAGAGGTCCGACGCCGGCACGACCGTGTCGCCGCGCACCTGCTCCGGAGACATATACCGCATCGTGCCGATACGCATATTTCGAGTCGTCAGTTGAACCGAGGCGTCCAGCTCTTTGGCGACCCCGAAGTCGAGCAATTTCGTGCGATCCGGGTCCCCAAGATAGTCATAAATCATGATATTCGCGGGCTTGATATCCCGATGAATAATCCCTCGCAAATGCGCTTCTTTGAGGCTGCTGAGTACTTGCCCCAAAATATGAACCGCACGTTTGGGCTCGATCCGTCCACGTGGAATCACGTCCGAAAGCGCCTGGCCGTCGATGAATTCGAAAATCATGAAAAGCAAGCCATCGTCCGAACGGCCATAATCATAAAGTCGAATGGTATGAGGATCTTGAAGCTCAGAAAGCAATTTCGCTTCGCGCAAAAAACGTTGGCGTAATTGATCCGAATAATGAGGATTTCCATCTGCGTCGTAATTTGGACGCACGATTTTAATCGCAACTTTGCGATCAATTTCTTCGACGATCGCCTTGTAAACATGGGCGAAAGAGCCTTTTCCGAGCACGTAGTCGATTCGATACTTGCGCTCGAAGAGCTCACCAGGATGAGGAAGCATCAGATTTGGCTCTTATCGGGACGAGGAGAAGATTTAGGCTCACGAGGGATCGCCGGCGGTTTTTCGGCTGCGCCAAATGCAACTTCGATTTTCCCGCCCTTCGCCGTGACGGCGATGCGTTTATGGTCGTGCGGGCCTGGCTCGCCTACCAAGAGTCGAGAGATCGGCGTCAAAATGGTGCGCTCGATCGTGCGCTTGAGCTCGCGGGCGCCGTAGCGTTGGCTGAACCCGTGCTCTTCGAGCCATTTTCGCGCCGCACGATCGGTGTGGACGTGCAAATGACGTCGCAAGAAACCGCGCCGTTCGAGTGCCTTTTCAAGCTCGAGGTTGACCAGACGCTCCATGGCCCCGGTGCTCAACGGTTCGAAGGGGATGATTTCGTCGATTCGGTTCAAAAACTCAGGGGCAAAAAACTCGTCGAGTTTTTTCAGAATATGGCCCTCAAAAGATTTTTGTTTTTCAGCGGATCCCGAAAACCCAACCGCCGAAACACTTGTCCGTGATGCGCCCAGATTCGAGGTCATGAAAATGATCGTTTGTCGGAAATCCGTCGTTGTACCGCGCGCATCCGTTAGCCGGCCTTCATCCATGATTTGCAGAAATAATGGGAAGATCTCGGCATCGGCTTTTTCGAATTCGTCGAAGAGCAGCACAGAAAAAGGCTGATTTCTGACGGCTTCGGTCAGCAGGCCCTCGCGGTCTTTGTCGTACGGAGAACCGATGAGTTTTTCGACCGCAAACCGGCCTTTATACTCGCTCAAATCGAATCGCAGCATGCGCTTGGGGTCACCAAAAAGCCGCTCTGCCACAAGCTTTGTGAAATACGTCTTGCCCACGCCCGTAGGGCCAACCAGGAAAAACACACCCAGAGGCCGTTCATGTGAGCCAAGCCCTGCTTTGATCATGGCGAGCCGGTCGACCACCACTTGCAATGCCGGATCTTGATCGATGAGTCGCTGACCAAACCATTTGCGCGTGCCTTCCAGGTCGAGCGGAACCGTGTCGTCGAGCAGGTCGAGGCTGATGCCGGTCGTTTCGCTCAGACACTCTGGAATATTCTCGGCTTTTAGAATCAACGCCGTCCCGGCCTCAGTGTTCTTTCGTGCCGTGAAGTCGATCAGAGCGTCCATCAAATCACAGGCGCGACCAGGGGCCGTGCTTCGGGTGTAAAAGCTTCGAGCAAAGTCCACGACCTGCAGCAAACATCCCGGTTCGGCTTCCAGCCGACGTTCGCCCACGGTCAATTCGTCCAACCGACTTTCCAGAACGGTGAGCGTCTGGGCGTCGGTCATTTCTTGAACCTTTACCTGCCGAAAAAGTCGTAAAAAGCCTGGTTCTCGCCCCAAGCCACCCTTCAAAGATTCCTCGGTGCATTCTGCGATCAAGCGAAGCTGGCCGCGCTGCAAATAGGGTTTGAAGAAGTCGGCAAAATTCTCGTCGCTCTTGGAATGAGCGCCCGCTCCAAGCAAGTCATTCGGGTTCGTCACGTAGACGATGACCTTGTCGTATTTGAGGATCGCCTCGGTCATTTCTTTGAGTTTGGTCTCCCAATCACCAAGGTAGCGCGTGCCGCTCATCAACTCGGAGGTGTTCGTCTCGAGGATGTGCCACGTCTCGTCCACGTCCAAAATACGCCGCGCGAACTCTTGAATGATCGCCGATTTTCCAGTGCCGGCCTCACCGACCAACAAGATGGAACGACGTGCGTCCTCATCCATGAAATGCTCGACCAAAAGATTCACGACGTCGTCGCGTTCAAATGCACGCGTCAGTGTTACACGCTCACTTGGCGCGTTGAGCAGACGACCGTACTTATCGAGCCCTTTCTGCTTTTCCTGAGCCGCCTTGTTGACCAGCTGAAGTCGCTGCCAGAGCGTGGAATAGACCTCCTGAAGGTTGCGGGCATCCAGATAATTCAGGATCAGGCGTCGCTCGCGCAGGGTGAGTTGTTCCTGCAACGCTTTGTAGTGTTCGCGTGTCATCTTTGGCACAAGCCGGTCGAGGGTTTCCTCGGCCATATGCTGCATCTCGTATTCGCGCTCAAGAAGGGCTCGCAGGACCACCACCACCGCGGCCGGCGAGGCATCCGCCCGTAGCTGCGAAAGGGCTTGCTCGCGCACGCCGTAGCTTTCGTCGGCCATCGCACGAATCAGCACCTCTTCCATCTGCGGGTAGGACAAATCCCCAAGCGCAACGACCGCGCGGTATCGGACGTTGGCGTCGTAGTCGTTGAGCGAAGTCAGAATTGCTTCCGTGCTGGTCGCGTCGCCCAAAATGCCCAGCGCAAAGAGCGCCATCTCGCGCACGGGAGCCTGAGGGTCACTCAATAGGGCTACCAGCTGCGGGGTTGACTCTGTGTCGCCCAACCTGCCCAAATTTGTTGCGGCTGCCATCCTGCGACGGAAACTCGGGTGGCTCAGCTCGGCGCGCAAAAGCTCCAAGACTTCGCTGCCAAACCCATAGAGTTGGTCTCGCAGTCCACGGTACCGCTCGTCTTCGTCGGCGGTCTCGATCGATTCTAGGATTTCCCGAGCAAGTTCCAGGTTGGAAGCCATGCGTACTCCCCGTCGTCGTGACGGCCATGATGTCGTTAGATTCGAGTTTTTCTGGGTTTAAGAGTAACCCGACACACGTCGCGCCGCCAGATACTCTTCATTGCGTTGGCCGGTGCGGTCATTTCGGCTAGAATTCGCGCATGAATAAGCCCTCTCCACTCTGCATCGAAGTCTTAAGTGGTCCTGACAAAGGACGAGTCATCGCGTTGGATGAACGCACGTACCGGCTAGGGAAGGATTTCAAGGTCTCAGGTATTTCGGAACCCGTCGATTTTACCGCACGGCAAAGTGGAGTCGACGTGGATAGGCCCGGCGAATCACGTGTTTGGTTGCCTCAAGAGGAGCTCAGTCTGGAGGGCATTCGTCTACGTCTGGTCGCTCGTCTAGAACTGACCCGGCCAGACTCCGAAACCGGTTTGCCGGCCTTTGATGCCTTCGCCAACCAACTCGAAGAATTGCTGGCAGATGTGGCGGGACCTCGGGGATATGAGCTTTTTGTCTTTGTCTTGAGGCTCAAAAATCTCAAGAAGCTTCGGGATACTCAGGGTCTCCCGGAAACGGCCGAGTCGTTGAAGACCCTCTCAAGTCGCCTACGGCAAATCGAAGCCGTCACCCTTGTCGGGCGAACGCATGACGACGAAATCGTATTGGTCTGTGCCCGACCTTCCATTGGATTTATGCCACTCCATGACCATATCTTGGACGCCGTATCGTCGGTCACACCGCAGCTCGAAATCCAGCTTGGCTCAAGGGCTGTGAGTCCTCAGCCGCACTTCCTTTCGTCGCTCGTGATCGAAAGTGCGCGACCCACGGAAACCGTGACGCCGCGCACTCATCGTCCAGTTCCTGAGCGACACTAGCCTTAGGCCAATTCGAGTTTCAGCTCACCCTTCTGCGGTGGGCGGAACACATTGATCGGGATCTTCAAGTAACGGATTTCGTTCGAGTGCGGGTCGGGCAATTTCCCAGCATCCACGTTGACCTGAACACTTTGGAACAGGAGCTTGGGCGCCGAAAGCGACTTGTCCCGCTTGTTCCGCCATTCCGTGAACTCACGCTCGCTCTTGCCCGCAGGCAACGCGATATTATTCTTTTTCTGGTTGCCAATGGTGTCCAGGAAGCGCACTTCGCGCCCATTTGGCTGGTAGTCGTGGCCGACCCAGACTTTGGTGGTGTCGGGCAACTTGTAGAGAACGTTGACGATCGAATTGTAGAGGTCCGATGAAGAACCTCCGGGGAAGTCACAACGCCCGGTGCCGCTGTCTGCCATGAAAATCGTGTCACCGGTGAAGATGTTGTCGCCAAATTTGTATGTCGCACATGCCGGCGTGTGGCCAGGCGTGAACAGCGTTTCAAATTCGAGGCTGCCCACTTTGTAGGTCTGGCCTTCATTCAACAACATGTCGAACTGACGACCGTCCGTTGGGAAGTCGTCGGGGAGGTCGAAAACGCCCTTAAACGCCTTCTGAACTTCCGTGATTCGCTTTCCTACCGCCAGCTTGGCTTCGGGAAACGCCTTCTTGAGTACGCTCGACCCCGAAAGGTGGTCGGCATGAGCGTGGGTCTCAAGGATCATGCGTAGGTGAAGGTTCTTCTCTTTGAGAAAATCCACAACCTCTTCCGCCGATTGAGTCCAGATCTTGGACGCGGCAGGCTCGTAATCCAATACAGGGTCGATGACGATCGCGTCTTTTGTAGCGGCGTCATAAACCACATAAGTGAGTGTGTTGGTTCGCGTGTCGTAAAAGTGTTTGATTTCCATGTTTGGCTCCGTGAGGCTCGACCGCCTCGATAAAAATACTTGATGATGAATCTGAGGCTTTTCAGGCCAACGGCAAGTGCTGTTCGTTCCAGTCCATCATTCCACCGGCGAGTGACGCAACGTTGGTGAAGCCTTGCTCCTCAAGGAAGAGCGCCGCCTGGCCCGACCGACCACCTGATCTGCAGATGACGATGATGGGTTCATGTTTGTTCCAAGGCTCGAAAACGTTGGGCACGGTATGCAATGGGACGTTTTCGACGCCCTCGATCTTTCCAAACGGACCCGTCAATTCGTCGGGTTCGCGCACATCGATCAAGCGGAAGTCGTCGATGTAATTAGAAAGCCATCGCGCTGAGACTTCCGGGATTCCACGATTGGCTCGACTGGGATTCCAGTCACTTGGCAAAATATGTTGGGCGTTCATGGGCTTCTCCTTTGATAATTAGGGAACCGACTCGCGGTTACGGGTCTTCCATGTTGCATCACTGGTGCCAACAATCATCCAAGTCTTTGATCGCCAGTAAATACGTCTAAATAGGGCCCTGTTTTGTCAGTTTTGACGCTATTGTTGCAACGTACGTTGCAAATTTTGCGTCAATCACTCATCAGCTGAACGTTTCGACTTCGTTTTCTGTTTCATGCTCTTGGGAGTGGGCTGGGGGCCCTTCGTGATCAGGTCGAAATCCACGTGATAATGTTCGTCATGACGCACCCAGGCCGCTTTATCGTTGAAGTCGAGCTTCCGCATCGCTTTCTTGCCCGCCTTCGCCTTCTTGAGCTCTTTTTGCAGCTCAGGGTCAAAGATGACTCGAACAATCTTTAGACCGTGTTTTTTGGCGGTGCGGTCGAGCTCAAGCAAATGCAATCCCATGGCCTCGAAGTCGATTTCGTAGTTGTCACAACGGCCCACGTCATTGAACTCCAGCCCGTATCCCCATTTCTCGAGTGGGCCTGTCGGCAAAGCCACCGACTCGCCGCTGCGCCTGACCGGGACAAAAAAATCAACGGACATGCCGTTTTGATGGGTGCGATGAGGCCAAAACTCTCCGCCCCATGGCCAGCCGGTTTCGCCAAACACAAAAACAACGTCTGGGGCGGCCGCCAGAACACCGTCGTAGGCGTCGACGACGGCGTTTCGTACCTCACCGTGGACGTGCGTTCGACCGATGAAGGAGCCAAGTCGCGAATAGGTCTGGAAATTTGCGCCCGAGGTGGGCAAACGTTTGCCGTTCGTCAGCGATCCGTCATGCGGTGTCCCCAACGACTCAGAATTGCTGGGTGATTCGAATTTAAGCAAAAAGTCATTGCCCACGTAAGCGACGAAACCGAACACCACGGCCAAAAATATCCCGAATTTCAAATTCTCTGACATCCAGGGCCGCCTCATTTCTGGTCCGGGACTAAACGATGGACCGTGCCACCGTAGTCCACGATCAAGATCTCGTATTTGTCGTCTTCAATCAGGGTCGGAATTGCGAAGTCCGTGTCGATCAAAAGCCGACGTTTCTTGGTCGCGGGGTCGAAATCCCAGACTCTTCCCGCGACAAAATCAGCAAAAATATAGTGGCCAATCAACTTCGGGAATGCCTTGCCGCGATACACAAAGCCGCCGGTCACCGACTGGCCCTCTTTGCGTCCGTATTCCAGCACGGGCAGCTCCAAGCCGGCTTGATTGCATTTCGTGTCGGGGTTGAAACAATGGGTCGCTTCCATCGTGTTCCATCCGTAGTTTTTCCCTTTTTCTACGATGTCGATTTCTTCCCATTTGTTTTGCCCGACGTCGCCCACCCAAAGCTTGCCATCCGGGGCAAAGCTGAACTTCCAGGGATTGCGAAGTCCCCACGCAAAAATTTCCGGCCGGCCACCGCCCTTGGCGAATGGATTGTCGGCGGGCGAGGTGTACGAATCTCCTTTGCTGACATCGATCCGCAACATGGACCCAAGAAGCGTATTCTTGTTCTGGCCGTTTCCGTGAGGGTCACCACCGGCGCCCCCATCCCCGACTCCCACATACAGGAAACCATCCGGTCCGAAGGCGATATGCCCACCATTATGGTTCGAATAGGGCTGGGCAAAGGTCAGGAGGACTTTTTCGGAGCCTGGGTCGAAGGTCAGCCCTTTATCCTTGCTCGTGAATCCCGAGATCCGTGTCCAGAGCTTACCGTCGGCTTGGGTGGTGTAGTTGACGAAGATTCGCCCGTTTTTGGCAAAATCCGGATCCAGTGCCAGCCCCAGAAGGCCTCGCTCTCCACCCGACTTCACGCGGTCTTTTAGATTCAGCGCCACCGTTGCGGGGGCGGCCGATGCGCTGTCGAATCGTTTGATCGTGCCGCCTTGTTCGTTCGCCCACCAAATCGTCGAATTGGCCGCGCGGACAAAGCTCACGGGCATCGAAAGCGAGATCGAAGTCCAGACGCGCTGGGTCTTAACCGTGGGTTCGGTTTGGGGGTCGCCCTGGCCCGAACCTTCAATTTTTGTCGCCGGTTTTGCGGGTTCCTTGGTGCAGGCTGAAGCCGACACACAGAGAGTGGCGACCAGAACGGCGGAGGGGATAAAGAGGTTTCGGGCTTTCATCACGACTCGCGGGTAAAATTCGGGTCGACCACCTTGGTGGGTCGACGCTTCAGTTGGACTGTTGGGTCATGTTGGCCTTCAACTCAACATCGTTTCGTCCGGCCGTGACCGTCGCGACGGAGCCTTCGATCCTTACCATGAACGGGCGTGCGGCATGAGCAGGCAAGGTCTCAAGGGCGGTGTTTCCCACGACATTTGAATCGCTCGAAAACGCAGCGACCTTGACGCCACCAATCTCCGCGTCGGTCGAATTGTAGACCTGCCCCTGACACACCGTTGCACGACACGAGACGTTCAGCAGGATGACTCCGTCCAACTCGTAGCGAGCCTTGGCCGCCTCCATGACCTGACGTCGGGCGTCGCGAACCAGATCGTTCTTTCTTGGCGCAGCGGCCATCAAAAACGAGTCCACCGCGCGCCGCGCGGCCGACAAATCACCCCGTTGTGCCTCAAGGTCGGCCACATAATAGCGGGCTTCAAGGTCATTTGGGGAGCAAAGCGATGCCGCACGATATTGTTCGAGCGCCTCCGCCGTATCGCCATCCAAAACAGCCAAATGCGCCCCAAGGCCATAAACCATGCAGCGTCCAGGTTCGGTGAACAACACGTCGTCCACGATGGCGCGAGCCTCGCGGACATCGCGGGTCATCAATGCAAGTCGTGCTTGGAGCAGCTTGAAGAGCCCCGTTTCTTTCGAGACTTTTCCCAAGAGGTCGGCTGCTGCTTCGTTTTCGCCCACCTCGATCAGTCCTTGAATCAACGCCGCATACACCACGGTCGTGTCGCCTTCTGCGGCTGACTTATGAGAAAGGGCGTGGATAAAAAGCTTATTACTCAGTTCAAGGTCGACCAGGGTTAGTGCCGCGCCAAGCTTGGCCAGATCTTGGTAGTCTTTTGCTTTTTTTGTCGTCGTCGCCAGGGATTTTTGCGCCCTTTTTGTGTCTCCGGCCGCCATGTAAACCACGCCAAGAAGACCTTCGGTCCACGGCGTTTTGGCGGCCTTCACGGCTTCTTTGGCGATCTTTTTTGCCGCCTCTGTGTCTCCGTTCAACGAAAACAAAATCGCCATCAGAAGCACTTTGTCCGCCGATCCGGCTTCGTCGCGTGACAAGGAAAGAAGCGCCTGTTTGAAGTCCCCGGCAAAAGCCAATTTCCAGGCGTTTTTCAGACCGCCATCGGGCAGGTCCTTGATTTCAACCCGTGCGGCAAAGTCGGCGGGCTGGAACGGAGCGGTTGCAAATTCATCGACTCCGGCAGCAGAGCCCGGAAACCACTGCACCGAGTCTCCGCTGGTCTCTTCAACAAGCCACTTTGTTCCGTCGGGGTGCCACCATGTTCGGAATGTCACTTTCGGGCATTGCACATCGCCGGGATTTTCGAAGTCTTCCCCCGACTTGGTGTTTTCGGCGACCAGCCAAACGCTTTGGGTTTTGACGTCGTGCAGCAACACTCTCGCGTCGATGGCACAGCGGTATCCGGCTTCGACGACCAGGTCTCTCTTGCGGGTCACGGTGACGATGGAACGCATGCCGTCGGCCGAAACGTCCGTATTGAGCGCTTCCGCGAGGCCCGCTGTTTCCAAGAACTTGGCAGCCTGATCGGCGCTCTTGGCCTCGGCCCAAAGCTCAACGTCTTTCGCCGCACCGCTGGGCTGACCAAACCGATAGGTCTGAAGCAACTGGCCGTCTTGGGCTCGAAGCATTTGGGTGGTGGTGAACCAGTAGTCCTTGGAACTCTCGCCCACCATCACTTCGCCAAATTGTTCGACACGTGTGACCAGCTCTCCACCCGTCCCTGTCCAACCGAGCACGGTCGTCTTGATGGTCTGGGCCGAAGCCAGGTCGTGGTAGCCAAAAACGGCCAGAACTAGCGCTAATTGCAGACTTCTCATGGGCGTCATTCAACGGTCTCGAAAACTGGAAACTCAACATTATCGTCGGAACGCTTCACGACGTCCGTCAGACGTCCGCGTACTGAAACATATTGGATACCCGGTGTATTCTGCCGAGCAAGGCCCTGCAGACGTCTTAACGCGGGTTCGGCACCGGCCGTCCACGCGCGAATCCAGGTGCCTCGCAACAAGAATTCAAAATCGGGACAATCACATCTGGCCGGATTATATCGGGCCTGAACGGTGTACACGCCCAAATCGATGACTTCTTCGGCACCGGCTTCAACACCACGGTGGATGGCCTTTTGCCCCGCACGCTGAGCCGAAACACTCGGCGGCAAGTCAGGCGTTGAAGCGCACCCCACCAGAAAAACTGTCAGCCAAACGAGCCGCATCGAAGCTCCAATCGATTTTGGATTTCTAACGTAAATCCGTCCCCTTCATGTATCACGAGAGGAGCCTGAACCTCTAATGTGCGCTTGGAATTGCGTCGCAGCACCGCCTCAAAGAGGTAGGCGGGTTCTCCAGCCCGTGGATGCAGCCACCGCAATGTCTCCAAACCCAGATCCGTGCCCTGAACGCACTCGAATAAGTCATTGAGGCGCCGAGGGGGCAAAACCACTTTCATCCGTCCACGGGGTTTCAGTGCGTATCGCGCCGCATCGATGAAATCTTGCAGGCCCCCGAAAAATTCCGAATGGGCATTGGCCCGTTCGTCGTTGGGGCTGTGCAGGCCCTCACCCACTTTGTAGAAGGGGGGATTGGAGACCACCAGATCCATGGAATGGCTGGGCAGCAGGTCTTTGATTTGGCGGAGGTCGGCGTGCATCGCGTGCACCTTCGCCCCCAGGCCATTTTTTTCGATATTCTCGCAAAGCAACTCAAAGAGCGATTCTTGACGCTCAAGGGCCCAGACTTCGCACTCAGGGAGCTGACGCGCGATACCAAGCGACACGGTGCCTTGGCCCGCGCCCAGTTCAAGAATCTTTGGATTGGGGGGAAGTGAAGGGAGGTCAGTGGCGAGCAGAACGGCATCCATGCCGAATCGAAACCCCTGCCGACTCTGTTTGATATTCAGATCGGCGAGTCGGTCGATGGTCCACTCGGTGTCCACGTGATCAGCTTGCAGGTGCGTAAACTTCGACCGAAGTTGCCGTGATTTCGTAGGTCTTGGTCGGCTCAGTGATGTCATCACCGGTCTTGCCCTCGTCCTGGGCGTAGTGCTTGGCCTCGTCGACCGGCATTTCACGCATCGTCAAAACACCTTCGACGATCGCGCGCGATCCGTCGGAGTTTCGAGGCACAAAAAATCCGTAATCCTTCATCTTCACGCGGACAGGAGTCGAGATTCCCTCGGCCGTCAGAGTGAACCAGCAGCCCTTGGCTTTACAGGCTTTCTCGATGGTCGCATCGATCTTGACTGGTGTTGCCGCCGACTTTTCGATCGCTGCTGCCAACGTGATGGGTGGCTCAATGATCGTGAAAGGAGCGCCAAAAAGCTTGGTCTCACCAGGCTTGATGTCCTCGGCCAAGGTCGCCTTCTTTTCGGCTTCCTCGTGCGCCGACTCTCCCGAAGTGGCGGGGGCCGTAGGAGCCTCAGCGGTTTCGGCCTGAGTCGTTTGACCGGCGGTCTGCGCTGCGCTTGCGGCTGCCGGGCTTTCGGCAGGCTTCTCGCAGGCAAGGAGTGTGAGAGCGGCCAGTGCAATAAAGATGTGTTTCATCAGAGATCCTCGTCCAAAAAATGTTCGGGCGGTGATTTACCGAATTTCTCGGTAATTTTCCATCACGGACGCGAACAAGTCGAAATAGCCTTCGTCGTCATGCTCACCGGACGTGTCACCACGGTGTCCGTCGAGCACACGGTCAATGCGTTACCCACAGCGCCCATGGAGCAATCGCCGTCGTCGTTGCAGAGGCGTGTGCAGGCAAATTCTTCACTGGCACAGCGTTTAGCCGCAGGCAGGCAATTGGCGTCATCCACGGGGCACGAACACACCTCGCCGGTTCCACAGGCTGCGTTCGTGGTGCAGGCCGTGGCGTTATAGGCCAGCGTTCGCAGGCAA
>JBFFMO010000034.1:0-13344 GCA_041554035.1 Allomicrovenator sp.
AATTTCAGACCCCACCCGTCATCGCTGAATTTCGATTTGGATGGTTTTTCCGGACCTATTTTTGAGGCTTTGCCGGTGGTGATGGCGGGTCGTTCCTTGGGGGCTTGGGTCGTCGAATTCTTTTCTTTGACGGACACGTCTTGAGCCATGACCGAGCCCGACATACCCAAACACAAGATTATCCCGACGATCCAACGCTTCACACTTTCTCCGAATCACAGTGCAGGCCATAGGGCCTGCGGACCAATCACAGTGCAGGCCATAGGGCCTGCGGACCAATCACAATGCAGGCCATAGGGCTCGCGTACCGAGTACAAACCGCTCACAGCTCACTGCCAACTGCTCACTGTTTCCGGGGTGTCTTGAGACCACGAATCAGCGAGACGAGTCCGACCAACGTCGGAAAACCGCCAATAATCAGGCTGAAGTTCAAGGGTAATTTCGCTTCGCGTGTGCCTTGCTCTCTTGCCGTATCGATCAGACTGGCTTCAACAAAAGCCAGCGCGTGTTCCACCTGGGACATGCCCACACCGTAGGCGACCACGCCGATCACAAAAATCGAAACGCCAAAGATCAGGAGCACGACCCCCAGCCAAATCAGGGCCAGACGCAATCGTTTGCGCGTAGAGACGGCAAGGAACGCGAGTGTGACCACGGAGGTCAGGTACGAGATGATCCCCAGAATCAGGATGACCCACATCCAGATTCCACCCGCCGCAAAACTTTGTGAGATAGTTTCCATCAACGAAAAAACAGCCTTCCATCAGCATTCACTCGGTCGAGTGCCGACTGAATGATGGCCTCAAGGTTTTCAATCCAGTGGGTCATACCTGCAACGTCGACAGAATGCGATTCCCCATCGTGCAAGATCACCTCGAGCATCCGACCAATCACGTCATCGAGTAATTTGGTCAATGCAGACCCAACCTCGGTCATGGTCGCACGGGCTGAGGGATCCTCGATCACGGCTCGAATCAGGCGGTCTAATTCATCGACTCCTAAGAGCCACTGGCTGGCATCAGGAAAGGCTTCGACGACATCCTCGAAGTCTTCACGCAGGTTGGTTAACACTTCGTCTTTGAAGACATCGGGCTCCGACGCTCCTTTGATCGCGGTCGAGAGCGAGAACAAGAGGCTCCCCAGCGTCATCCCAAGCTTCTGCAAGGCCATACCGGCAGGCAGCCACACAGCAAGCCACTCGGTTAGGCTCTCGCGGCGCGCAGCAACGGCGGTCACAGCCGCAACGATCGACTCAAAGCGGATTTTCCAGCGATTGGAGTCCAGTTCTTCGGATACTTCCGAAAGGCCTTCCAACCCTGATTTTGTAAAAAGTTCATTCACGCCGGCACCGTACTACAGTCGCGGAGGACGCTTCCACTGGATTCTCCATCGAAGGCTCTGTGTTTTTCCTTCGATTTCGGGCGCCATCGTGACTTCGACCGGCCCCAGGCGCTGCGCGAGCGTGGCTCCGTCGAATTTCATCAGCGATTGAATTGGGAACTGGGATAATAATGGAATCCATGTCGAGGGCTCGGCTCTGAAATGCACGGCGTAATTATCGGAAGCCACCAGAAGTGCGCGCTCCGCTTCGAGTTCGGCGGCCTCCATCCCGATTCCTAAAAGCAAGTATTCGTCGGTCATCACAGCGTAGCCAGGGGCATTCACAAGACCGATGGGGCTCGGCTCCGAGCCTATCCAGAGCGGTTCGGGGCTACGTTCCATGCCGGCGAGCGATGCAGCGAAGGTTGCAAGATGCGCGGATGCCGCGGTTCGGTCGCCCGAGCTCACGCCGGGCAAAAATGTTGCCAGCAGCACGAGCTTACGTTGCACACCGATGGCCTCTCCCACCCACGCAAATTCAACGCGCTCAAGGCTTGGGACGGCACTGACGATCTCAGAGATCGGGTTCAAAGAATTGGGACCGGCGCTCACCAGATTCCCCAGAATCACCAGAATCAGCCGTGGCAGCGCGAGATTGAAGAGAACCGGATCACTGTCGCCGGCGTCCAAAATATCGAGCGTTTCTGCCGGGTCGGCGATGCTGACGAGCTTCTTCCAGGCCTCATCGTTAAAGGGAGCCAGGCTAAAGGACGCCCCAAGTCCTTGGTCGTTGATTCGTAATCCTACCGACGAAGGCGGCACCACGACTCGCTCGGCCGTGGGTGACGTGAACATCGTCATTTCGAACTCCAGCGCGTCCGCGCTGTCCTCGTCGCCGACAGTCAACGAGTACGCCACGCCTGGAAGTTCGTCGGCGCGAAGTTCCCAGGCCCGAGCGCCCATCAGTGTTTCACGAAGCCCAAAGAGAAGCATGTCGTCACGTTTTTTGGCGTCCACTCGCGAGACCATCGAAAGGGCCCGCTGGTAGCCTCTCAAGCGCACCAACCGTGACGCTTCGAGGGTGTCGAGGCCGATGGCCAGATCTGCATCTTGAACGATTCTGGGGGCGCTTGGCCGGCCCGCCTTCGATTCCAGCAGCCACGTCTTTAGCGCCGCCAATTGCGCAAGCTCAGACTCGCCGACGGCGCTTGAACTCCGAGGTCCGAGGATCACACCGTCGACCAGGACCACGTCGTTGACCACGCGCATCGAGAAAGCGGGCATTTCAAGGTCCGGATGGGTGTATGCGCGGCCTAGAATGCCCATCTTCAGAGGTTCGGCCGCTTCAGGAGAAACGCGCACCCAGCCAAAAATCAGAGCCTGATGTTCGATGAAACCCACCAACGCCCCGGGATCCAACGCTGGGACAACGATTCTTGCGGAAACCGTAGGCTGAATTCCGGCTGTACGCCTCAGGACCTCGCTATGCAGGCCGGGCGCAAGCTTTTCTGCACTCAGCGCGTCCAGCAAGGGCGTTGTCCCTGCCCCGATTTTGGTCGATAGGGCCGCCTCGATTTCATCGACAAAACGCAGAGAGTCCACCGACGATCCGGATAACCCAAAATACACCGTGCGTTTGGTGTCCAACCCGTACCTGGCCCACGCGGCGGTGCGAGTGATGTCATCGCCAAAAAGGCGGTCCAGAACAAAAAGAGGGGAGATATCGGGACCGGTCTTGTCGGCGTAGAGTTCCGGGTCTGACGCCCAATTCGCGAGTTCCAGAAGGCCTTGAATAAGCGCATGCGGACGTGCGCTGAGCACGATTGGTGAGCCTTCAGGCAGGTAGAGTGCGTCGCCCGACCAACGCTCCGAGCCAGGCTGGACCGCGACCACGGCTGTCTCTGGCACAGGAGCTGGAGTCGTGGAACATCCCCCTAAGAGAAGTCCGTAGCCCGTGAAAACGGCCAAAAACACGATCTTTTTCAAGCGGGCTCCAAATTCTGCAAGTGAGCTCCAGCTTCGTTGAGCGACCTAATTCAAGGCGCTCCGAGTCGCTCAAGGGTCGTGCAGGGATAAAAGCCCAACACAATGGCACGTGGAGGGTTTTCTCCACGAACAAAGGGCATCGACGAGGGGATCAAGAGATGCGCCACGTCGCCAGGGCGAACGTTGAACATCGCGGCACCATGTCCGGCCACCAACAGGGATAGAACCGAGGTGATATTGGGATTATGCCCAAATACCGCCATCCGACGGTCCGGCGCGAGGCTTCTTCCCCGCTGAAGAATCTCGTCTCGAGTGGCGGACGCGGGTGATGACGGAGTCAGGCCCGCCCACGAATCCAGGGTTCCCCCCAATCGTGCACAATGCACTTCGGCCGTCTGGCGTGCGCGCACGAACGGTGAGCACATGGCAACGTCGATATGCAGCCCGAGGCTAAGCAGACCCACTGATGACGCCTCAATTTGAAGAATGCCGTCTTCGGTCAAAGACCGTTCGGAGTCACCCCCGGGCGCCCATTCTTCGGCCACACCGTGGCGAATCAAAAGCAGTTCGAAGTCGCTCAAATGGGGTCACACGCGTCGCCGATGCCGTCCATGTCGGTGTCCACCTGAGTCACGTTGGAATCGAGAGGGCAGTTATCGCACTCGTTGCCCACCGTGTCGGAGTCAGAATCGACGTTCGCGGCTGTCGCAATCAGGGGACAGAAGTCCGCGGCGTTTGCGAAGCCGTCACCGTCGATGTCTGGGTCGCAGACGTCGCCGATCATATCGATGTCCAAATCCTCTTGCCCAGCGTTCGAAAGGATGGGGCAATTATCACAGACGTCGCCCAATAAATCCGCATCGGTATCGGTCTGATTCACATTTGCGACATCCACACAATTATCGCAGACATCGCCTACGTTGTCGTTGTCGGCGTCGGCCTGATCGGCATTTGAAAGTCCGATGCAATTATCACAGACGTTCCCGAAGCCATCGAGGTCTGAGTCAAGCTGATCGAGGTTCTGAGTGAAGAGGCAATTGTCCATCGCGTTGGCGACCGTGTCGTTGTCGATGTCGGGGTCGCATTCGTCGCCCGCCGCATCTCCATCGGTGTTTTCTTGGTCGGGATTGAAGTCGGCGACACAATTATCGCAGGCGTCTCCCAAGAGGTCGCCGTCATCATCAAGCTGCGCTGAATTCGAAACGTCGACACAGTTGTCGCAGATATCGCCGACGCCATCGGTGTCCGTGTCCGTTTGAAGCGAGTTCGTTAGGCCGGGACAATTATCACAGGCCTCGCCGAATCCATCGAGGTCGATGTCCTCTTGGCCTGGATTGGCAACGTCTGGGCAGTTGTCGTTGGCGTTGGTGATTCCGTCGGCGTCGTTATCGTTGTCACAGATATCACCGACGCCGTTATTGTTGACGTCTTCTTGGCCCGGATTGGGGACAAGCGGGCAATTATCAACCGAGTTCACAACACCGTCGCCATCGCGGTCGGTGTCACAAAGATCGCCTTCGCCGTCATTATCAAAGTCGAGCTGGTCCGGGTTGGCGACATCGACACAGTTGTCGTCGACATCCGGGACTTCGTCGTTGTCGAGGTCGATATCGCAGGCATCGCCGTCGCCATCGTTGTCGGCATCTTCTTGGCCGGGATTGGCAATGGCTGGGCAGTTGTCGTCCATGTCATCGATTCCATCGGAATCGAAATCCATGTCACACACGTCGCCTTTGCCGTTATTATTGGCGTCTGCCTGGTCGAGGTTTGGAATATCAGGACAGTTGTCGACATCGTTATCGACGGTGTCGCCATCGCGGTCCGGATCGCACACATCGCCGATCGTATCGTCATCAAGATCGGCTTGATTGGGGTTTGCGATGTCCGGGCAATTATCGTCTGTGTCGGAAATGCCGTCATTGTCGGTATCGAGCGGTGCGTCCGATGCGTCGTCCGTTGCGTCCGAGGTGTCGTCGCCCGCGTCGCTCATGTTGTTGGTGTCGATTTCGGCGTCGGATTCGGCATCGGTGCCAGGATCGCTGACACAAGATCCGCCCACGCAGGCTTCCCCGACAAAACAATCGTTCGCAGTTGAACACGCCGTGTCCGTGAAGCTCGGCTTGCAGCCCGAGGCCACCAACAAAGCTGCAAACAAGACAGCCACTCGAACCAATGAAATCTTCATGCGCAAATCCTGCAAAGTCATGGCCGCCATCCTACGTGGAAACTCACGCGGATGGAAGATGTTGTGGCTTAGGGCTGAATTCTGTTGTCGGGGGCCGAGGTCAGGTCTCGGGTCTCAGGCGGACCAGTCGCAATGCCGGGCTGGAGCCCGGCGGACCAGTCACAAATCGCAATGCAGGCCATAGGGCCTTCGGACCAGTCGCAATGCCGGGCTGGAGCCCGGCGGACCCATCACAAATCGCAATGCAGGCCATAGGGCCTGCGGACCAGTCGCAATGCCGGGCTGGAGCCCGGCGCACCGCTCAGCGCTCACTGCTCACCGCTCGGCGGCGGCGGCGAAGTAGACCAAGGACGCCAAACATCATGAAGGTCGGAATGGCTCCACCCGACGAACATCCGCCAGAAACCTCGTAATTGAGCGCGTCGGTGGAATCGACCGTTACGGTGATTTCCTCTTCGACGGCGTTTCCTGCGTCGTCTGTGGCCCGTACCGTGATGACATGTGCACCTGCACCGAGGTCGGTCAAATCGAACGACCAATCGCCGTTTTCATCCGCGACCGTCTCACCGACCTTTTCGCCGTCGACGATGATTTCGATCAAGGCACCCGGCTCGGAGGTACCGGTCACGGTCACGGACGTGCCGACCGTGTCGCCCTGAGTGGGGCTTATGATGGTCAGCACTGGAGCGATCGTATCCACAGTCACGGTGATTTGCGTCGTGTTGCCCGGGACGCGGGCTTCAATCACGTGGTCGCCCTCACCCAGGCCGGTCGGAGGTACGAAGCTCCACATGCCGTCTTCGTCAGCGACGGTTTCGCCGACCTTCACGTCGTCGATGTAGATTTCGACCACCTGGCCCGGTGTCGCGGTGCCCGTGATGGTGGGCGTTGGCGTGTTCACAAAGCCGCCGTCGGTAGGCGAAATGATGGTGACCACTCCACCCGTCGTAGCCACCGTAAAGGTGGTCGAGGCGCTCGTCGTTCCGTTATCCGCGACAATCGTGTGAGGCCCGTCATTCAGCGGATCTGTGAGCGAGAACGACCAATCGCCGTTTGCGTCAGCGATCGCCTCACCCACCTTCAAACCATCGACAAAGATGGCGACCGTGTCTCCTGGATTGGCGGTTCCACTCACTGCCGGAGTCGCGCTTGCGGTCACGCCCCCATCGGCAGGCTGCAAAATCACGACCGGTGAGCCGATGAAGAAGTCGACTTCATCGGTGGCCGGCACCAGGGCTGGGTTCGCGGTCTTGGCCACGACGGTATGGCGTCCAACCGCCAGGTCATTCACATCGAGTGTCCAATCGCCGTTGGCGTCGGCAGTCGCCGTACCCACAGGTTGGCCATCCACCGTCACCGTGACCACAAGACCCGGGTCCGTCGTGCCCGTGATCGTTGTGACACCAGGCATCACGAACTCGGCTTGCACAGGAGACGTGATCGTCAGGCTCGGAGCCCTTGAATCCACAATGAAGTCCGACTCGGCCTGAGTCAGATTACCTGCTGCGTCAGTGGTTTGAGCCGTCACGTTATGAACGCCGTCAGCAAGCGTTGTGGGATTGGCCAGGCTCCAATTTCCAAGGATGTCCGCGGTGACCACGCCGATCTCGACGCCATCCACAAAAATACGAACATCTGCGGCCGGATCGGCCGTCCCCGTAAACACCACATCACCGTGGGCGATGTAGGCATCGTCGTCGGGGTACGTGATGTCGAGAGCCGGCGAAATCGAATCGATCGTGATGTTCACAATTTCGGTGGTCTCGTTGCCTGCGGCATCGATCGCCGTCACGACGATCATCACCGGTCCTTCCCCGATGGGGTCGACTGGCGTGTAGCTGTAGTCTCCGACGCTGTCCGAAACGAGCGTCACGCTTGTTCCATCCGGAAGCTCGATCACGACGGTGGTGAAGGGGTCGGTCGTTCCCGAAATCGTCGGCGCGCGGTTGCTGGTGACAAGACCGTCCAAGGGCTCGTCGATCGTGAGCGACGGACCGGTCAGGTCGACCACAATTCGGACTTCGTCGTTCGCTGTGATCCCGTTATCCATCACCGATGTTGTGAGGATATGAGGACCTTCGCTCAGGTCGTCAGCCAGGGTGAATATAAAGTCACCATTGGCATCCGCGGTCGCCATTCCCACAGGGGTGTTATCAACCACGATTTCGACCGTCGCATTTGGAATCGTCGTGCCCGTAATGGTCGGTTTGGTTTCGTTGGTTTCGGTGCCGTCGGCCGGGGTCGTAATGGCGACAAAAAGGAGGCTGGAATCAACGTTGAAGGAGGTCGTTGCAGGCGCGCTCACGTTGCCTGCGCGGTCGGTTGCCACTGCACTTGCGGTATGAGGACCGTCTGCCAGAACTGGAGCATCCAGCTGCCAGAACCCGTTGGCATCCGCCGTGGCTGTGCCGATGACCGTCCCATCGATGCTGACTTCCACGCTCGCGTCGGCTTCGGTGCGACCGCGCACGGTCGGCGTGGTGTCACCCGTTGTAGACCCATCCTGTGGAGCACTCAAAGTAACCGTCGGAGGGGTCAAATCGAGCATAATATTGACGAGGTCGGTTGCGGTGTTGCCCGCCGCATCTTCCGTAGACGCGAGGATGAGGTGGGGGCCCTCGGTCAACGCTGCGATAGGAGTGAAGCTCCAATCGCCATTCACGTCAGCCTGCGCAAACCCAACATCCATGCCGTCGATCGAAATATTCACGATCAACCCCGGGTCGGCTGTGCCTGTGATCGGAGGATTCGGGTCGTTGATATACTCGCCGTCTGCAGGGTCGGTGATCGACAGCAGTGGGGCCGTGGTATCGACGCTGAACGAGGCCGAATCTTGCGTGGTCACCCCATTCCCATTATCGGCGCTGGCCACGATCGTATGCGGTCCCTCAGCCAAGGTCGGTGAAAAGACAAACCAGGCACCTGCGGCATTCGACGGCACTGTAAGCGTCTGTTCTTGAGCACTTCCGCCATCAATCACGATCGTCACCGTCGAGCCGGGCAAAGCCGTTCCCGAGAGCGCGGGTGTCGGATCGTTGGTCTGGCTTCCATCCACAGGAGTCATAATCACGACCGGCGTTCCGGAGACGATCACAAAAGCGCGCGTCACCACCGCGGATTGATTGCCCGCAGCGTCAGTCGCCTGGGCATCCACACTATGCGCACCATCGGCCAAAGGCGTCGTTGGCGTGGCCGTCCAATTGCCCGAAGCATCGGCCGTGACCGTCACGGTTTGAAACATCCCCGAGGCAGGGTCGAACGTGACCGTGACCACCGCGTTGGGCTCCGTGGTTCCAGTCACAACACCCGTTGGCACCGTTTGACCTTGTGTAGGCGTGTCAATCACGAGCGTCGGGTCCGTCGTGTCGACCGTCACCGTGACTGAATCGACTGCTGAATTTCCCGTGCCGTCTGTTGCAGTCGCCCGAACCGTATAAACGCCATCAGGCAGGTCAGAAGTTGGCGAGGTCTGCCAGATTCCGTTGGCATTATTAACGTTCACATTTCGGGTCGCCACGACCATGCCCGCCGCATTGACGTATTCGACCAGAACCGAGGCGCCAGGTGTGACCGTGCCGCCCGTGGCAGGTCGGTCTGAACTGGTGAAGGAGCCATCGATCGGAGCCGTCAAAAAACGAGTGGAGGGGTCCAAATAATCGGGAATTCCGTCGACATCGATGTCGGCGGTTTCGTCTGCGTCCAAGATCATGTCGTCGTCGGAATCGGTGTCCAACCATGCTGGAATATTGTCCAGATCGCCTGCACCATGGATCGCAACATCGAGGCGTTCCTGCAGCGTGGGGATTCCATCTCCATCATCGTCGGCATCCAGGAAATTGGCCGTCATGTCCATGTCGGTGTCCAGACCTGGAAGCGGCAAAACGTTCGCAATAGAACCGTCGACCACGTCGGCGAGTCCGTTCAGGTTCACGTCGACAAGCGAATCGATTCTGCCGTCGTTATTCAGGTCAAAAGCCGCCCCGCCGTGTTCGGCGACATCAAAAAGACCGTCGCCATCGGAGTCGAGGTCAAGGTGATTGGGGATGCCGTCCAGGTCCGCATCAAAGCGGTCGTCGACTCCGTCATTATTTGTGTCCACAAAACCAGCTCGGCTGGTGTCGCGATAATTCGGAATGCCGTCGTTGTCGTCATCGGCCGATGGATCAACGCCGCCGCCCTCGATGAGGTCGGTGATGCCATCGTTGTCGTCGTCGGTGTCGGTTGCGTCACCAAGACCATCGCCGTCCGTATCGTCGCTCACCGTCACGATCGTATCGTCGTAAGCGGGCGTGACAGGATTATCGGTAGGGGCCGAGATGGGGCGTACAAATTGTTGAGCGAGGGTTTCGCCTTCGTGCTGAATAATGGCGACGTTGGCGATTTGCCCGGTGGCGGACGAATTCACGATCGCGTCGAAGGTAAAACTCGTGGATGCACCCACGATCAACTTGCCACCAAGCGTCGATGTCGCTCCCTGGCCAAGGCGCACCGTGAGGGTGCGTGTCCCTAAATCATAGTCGGCAATATCGTCATTTATGACGTCGGTTTTGGCACCGACAACCGGCCCGCCGGTCACGGTCGTGGCCAGGCGAATCGAGCCGGGAACATAATCCAAACCGGCCGGAAGCGCGTCGACTGCAACGACCTTGATGGCAGCATCCAGGGCCGTAACATCGTTACGCACCGTCACGGTATAACGAAGCGTATCGCCACGAACGACGTCTCCACCATTGAGGTCGAGCACGGTTTTATTGGCAAAAACGTTGGGGAAATACACGTCGACCGCGAAGTCGGTTTTATGCCAATCATTGACCTCACCGACCGTGCTCGGCAGCGTCAAAATGGCGGAGCGATCTCCGTTTCGCATGTCGGTACTGACGTCGAAAATGTCGATGTCGTGTCCCAACGTGTTTCGAAACGCTGGTGACCGCGTGATGATATTCGCACCAAGCAACGAAATCGTGCCGTTCCCAAGGTCCTGAGTCAGCGTCCTGGCGGCGGGTTGGGTTTGTGACTTGAAGGTCGCATCGTCTCGAGAACCAGCATCGCCTTCGCTGACGCTGACGGTCGCAAAGGCCTGAATCGGACCCGCCAGCGGGGTCAAAAAACCATTGAATGTGAAGGCTCGCGGGGTCGTGTCATTATACTGAACATGACCGTCGAACACGGTCAGACTTCGCAGTCGTTGAGTATCATCGCGGTACGCGATCAGGAGCTCCCAACCGCCCACATAATCATCTTCGCCGGTATTACTTTTCAGATTGGCCACCCCGTAGGTGCCGCTGGTCGTGACCAATCCCGTGACGTCCGAAAAACACTGGTAACGGTCACCGATCGCGTCGCACCAGTCGCCGGTCACGGCAACATAAGGTGCATTGGGCGTCTTGAATTGGATGTTGCCGATCGGTTGCGCTGCCGGAGCTGTTGCCGTGCGTGTGCCCGTATTGCGGGTGTTTCCACTCCAATAAAGGCCGGCCCACTCAATCTGTGCAGTGGCCGGAACCCCAATGATATCGCCACGCGACGAGTTGTAGGTGTCGTCGGTGGTCCCGATGCCGTCCAGATCCACGACGCCGTCGATATCGATCCATCGCGTGTACGTGTTGTTATTATTGACCGTCGAAACGCCCGCCAAGAGCTCAACATCATTGCAACGCGCGACGGACTCTTGTGACCGGTCACAGGTCATGATCGAATTGCCGGTCCGGGCGAAATTCCCGCGAAGCACATCGTTGTAGGTCTGCGCCGGGTTTCGCTCTGCGGATGCATCAACGGCCATCAAAGAAACGATTCCAACCAGCCACCAGACAATATTCGTCTTCATTTTGATACCTTTTGGAGTTATCTCGAAGCGGAGGTTCGCACATCCGGTTGTCGCTTTTAAGTCGTAATGGACCTATTGTTGCGCAAACCTCATGGAAAATCGATATGCCACGCTCAGGTCCAGTCGCAGGGCCGGCGATAGGTGTTCATCTGAGTCGGAGCAACGCCCAAATGACCTCGTATGTGTTCGAGCGCCGAACGGACATTCAAGGCATTCGCGGACTCGCTGTGCTCTTGGTTGTTTTTTACCATGCCGGCCTTCCAACGACGGGCGGGTTTGTCGGTGTTGATGTATTTTTCGTGATCTCCGGATTCGTGATTGGCGGCGGCCTTCTCAAATCCCTCAGCCGCGGTCACTTTTCGGCAGCAGAATTTTACAGACGACGGGTGCGGCGACTCTTGCCTGCTCTGTCGCTGATGTTGTCGACGGTGGTCTTATGCAGCGCGTTTCTAGGGCCCGAAAAGGCCGTGGCAGCGACCTGGAAGACGGCCCTCGCCGCTACATTTTTGAACGCAAACCACTTCCTGTTTCAGGCCGCGGGGTATTTCGATTCACCCGCAGAATCCAACCCACTTTTGCACACGTGGTCGTTGTCGGTTGAAGAGCAGTTCTACCTGTTTTTCCCCCTCCTCATCGTGGGAATTTGGCGCGCCGCTGGCCGTCAAAAGACGTCGCCATTTTCTATGCTGGCCGGTGGAATCGCGTTGATCACAGCGACTTCGTTTGCGTTGAATATCGGCATGATGGAGTTCCCTGGTTTCATGGGCCTCGATACCCGCAGCCTGGCGTTTTACAGCTGTTTGACTCGGGTCTGGGAGTTTGGAGCAGGGGCTCTGCTGGCGGTTTATCTGCCTAGGCTGCGTGAAATTCGCGCAAACCTGGACGGTCTGGGCTTCATCGGATTTGCCGCGATCCTGAGCGCGGCGGCGGTTTTTTCGAACGAAACGGTTTTCCCTGGGTATGCAGCCTTATTGCCCGTTTTAGGCACCGTCATGCTGGTCGTATCGGGCGCGACCCCCTCGAAACGATCAAATATCAGACGAGTCTTTGAGACTCGCTGGTTGGTCCGAATCGGAGACCTTTCCTACGCCTGGTACCTGTGGCATTGGCCCGCCATCGTGTTTGCCCGCGCCACCTGGCCCAATGAGCCCCAAGCCATCGCGTCTGCGCTCGTGGTGTCCCTTGTCGCGGCGTGGTTAACCGAAAAATGGGTGGAAACCCCGATTCGCCACCGGCCTATCGAAGAACAGCGCCCGATCGCGGTCGTCGCGCTCGCCTGCGTTTTCATGCCTGCCCTTGCTGTTTTTGGGCAATTCGCGATCGTTCAGGCATTGGATATCCCCACGCTTGAAGCGCTACGACAGGCCAAAAATGAATACGACGAAACCGGTTGTGCCGACGCTGCGAGCCTGAAAACCCTCGATGCCAGATGCACGTGGGGAACGGGGTCGACCTCGGTGATCGTGGTGGGCGACTCCAACGCACAGCAATATCTTCCGGCCTTTCGCGAAGTGGCTGGAGCCAGCGAATACACCATCAAAGCGACGACGATGCTGGGTTGCCCATTTGTCGACTTGAAGCACCTTCGAGACGGCCTCGAACACAAGCGATGCCGCAAATGGGTGCAGGACACACTCTCCGAAATCCTGGCCCTCAAACCCGATATTGTCGTGATCGGAATGGCCACCGATGCGTATGCCACGGGCAATCGTTTCGCCATCGAGGATGCCCGCGATCTCCAGGGAAAACGAAACTACCTGATTCAAGGCCTGCAACGCATGACCCGAACACTCTCAGAGTCGGGAATCCGCGTGCTGCTTCTGGACCCCATCCCAAAATTTCAAACGAATTCGGATCACGGGCCATCGGTGATTCTGGGAGATTCCTGCTCGGCGGCGGCGCTTCTTTTCTGGCCCGATAAATGTGCCCCAGAACGCGGCTTGTCCGACCCACTCTGGTTGGATCCAGCCATCGGCTCACAGATACACGAAGCAGCCATCGGCGAGACCGCACAACATATTGATTTCTC
>JBFFMO010000035.1:0-13155 GCA_041554035.1 Allomicrovenator sp.
TCGTTTGGGTTTGCATTTTGGGTGCAAAACGCCCCCAGAAATGAAACCAATGCCATTAAGCTTCATTAAGGGGCCCACTGTCGTGCAATCGATGTCGAAATTTCCACCCTTCAAAGACAAACCAAAGGTGCTGTCGATCCATGGGGCCGCCATGCCCACCCCAAGCGCCAAGATGGTCTGCGTCAACTTGTAATTGGACTCAATGAGCTGGCCGTCGCCAGAGAACGTCGGCAACGAGACGTCATAAGTCTTCGAATACGCGTGAAGGCCAAATCCAACGATTCCAAATCGTGCGTCGAGTCCCAATCCCAGAAAGCTCGTGCCGTCGACAAAACCTTCAGGCGTTCCAGCTTCAGGGGTTGAACCGTCGCGAGCAACAGCGTCCGACAGGTAATAGAGCGACCAATCCCAGTCGAAAAACTCGTTTCGGCGATGCGGCGTTCGCATCGCAAACGATGCTGGATTGATGAGGTGGGCGTCGGCGCCCTCTGCGACCGACACGAAGGCCCCTGACATTCCGATGATTCGGTTGGAACTCAGGACGGGACCCTGAGAATAGTCGACTTTCGCCTGGGCCCAGGCTGATCCACACATGGAAGTGGAAAGTAGAACAGAGAGGCTGACTGCCAGCTTCAAGGGATGCAAACCGTTGCCGTTGCACTTGAAGCTCGTGAGTCGCCGATGAAGCGTTCGCGTTCGGTTTCGCTCGTACCCGGAATCGACTCACAGAATGTGTTCAATTCGTGCGCCTTTGCGGCGCAAAGACCGACGTTGACGTCACCGGCCACACAGAAGGTGGAGGCGCGGCCATCGCGGTCAGGGCAATACCCTTCACACATCACGGTGCAAAAACCCTGAGTCTGTCCTTCGGCGCCGGCAAAATCGTTGCAGAAACCCGCTTGACCGCTGCCGGTGAAACCACACTCCGAATCGCTGGTGCACGGTGTGCCAATCCAAGGCGATGGTTTGACGTGGTAATGGCCCAAGTCGCTAAAATGTTTGACGTACTTGTTGGCAACATTCCAGACCAGCCAATTGCCACCACGCCCTGACAAAACCCAAGGGGTGTAACCATAGAGTGCTGCGGTCGCGTGATTCGAAGGAGTGATCCAGATGCGATCGGAGGTCTTTTTGGCCCGACCTGAACGCCAGGCGCCGTCGTCCGAGGACCCGTTAAACAATTTTCGATGGGTCTGCGCCCCACAGGCCATTTGTTTCTCGAACCCACGAAACTGCGAGGCACACGAAGCGCCGTCGTAACAGCCGCAACCCAAGGCCCGATTCACTTTGGTCTGCGAGGGGCGTGAGGTCTTGCTGACCAATCCCTGTTCCACCTGAAGGCGAATCAGAAGCATCACTGGATTGATGTTTTCGGCACGTGCTGCCGACACCATCAAATCTGCTGCTCGCACACCATCGACGCGCTCGTCGGCCATCCATGAGCGCCCGCCGTAGGGGGTGTTCTCAAGAAAAGCCTGAATATCGTCGCCATCCACGGCGTCGGCGTCTTCAAAGAACGCGTCAGACACCACCGTGTTTTTATTAAACGTCGACGAGAGCTCGTCTGACTTGCCCGACACGCCTGCCGATACAATCAAATCCGCAGGTTCGTCATGAACCCAGTTCTCTGAATCGTCGAAATCGTCCGTGCCGCAAGCGCCAGCAAGCAAGAGAACGAAGGCTATCCAGTAGGTCTTTGCAGTCATGCATTCCCAGATGATGTAGGTGTTCGTGCGACATTGAAGATGACGGTCCTGCGAAATGCTGTCAAGCGCCTTGAACAGCAATATGTGCACAGCGCACTTACTCTTAGGAGCCCGTCTCGTCGGGTGTTGAGGCTTCTTTTGACCTACTTATCAGCACTTTATCCACTCGCCGTCCGTCCATGTCGATGACCTCGAAGTGGTGGCCAGCGACGTCGAACTCTTCACCCTCGGTGGGAATCCGCCCAAGATGATGCAACACCAGACCCCCGACACTCTGGAAATTATCCTCTTCCTCCGCCGCGATCTCTTTGATCTTCAAGGCTTCCTTGAAGTCATCGATGCTCACCATTCCGCCGACCAGCCAGCTTCCATCGTGTCGCTGCAAGATATCGGGATGGTCGAGGTCTTTTTCGTCGGGCACCTCTCCCACGATCGACTCCAAGATATCCATGACGGTTAAAAGTCCGGTGGTCCCGCCGTACTCATCCACAACCACGGCGATGTGTTTTCCGGTGCGTTTGAACTCCTCCAAGGCCCTGAAGGCAGGCATCGATTCGGGCACAAACAGCGCTTCGTTCCACCCGCCGCGCAGGTCGAATTGCCCGGAAAAAGGCTGTTGGTTGAAGAGCTCTTTGACCGATGCCATGCCGATGATCTTGTCGATGCTGTCGTCATAAACCGGAAGATAGGAGTGATGGGAGCTTTTGATTCTGTCGAAATTATCTTCGCTGCTCTCCCGAATATCGATGGCTTGAATCTGAGTGCGCGGGGTCATGACGTCCCCCACGTTGCGGTCCCCCGTGCGCATGATTCGTTTCATCATCGCTTCCTCAGAGGGTTCCAGAGCCCCAGAGTGGGTCCCTTCTTCGATCAGGAGTGTGACCTCTTCCTCGGTGACGGTCCTGCGCTGGGCTCCCCTAAACCCAACGGTTCGCAACGCCATTTGCGTCGACCACGTCAGCACGCGAATCACCGGACGGGCAAAACGAACGACAAAAAGGATCGGCCGAACCACGATGACCGCGATCTTCTCGGGGTACGCCATGGCGAAGCTTTTTGGGGCGAGTTCGCCGACCACGAGGGATAAAAACGTGATGGACGCCACCACAATCCCGAGCGCCAATCCATCGCTGTACGCACTCAATGACTCGATTTGCGCAATGTAAACGCTGAGGCGACTCGCAAGCGTTGCTCCACCAAATGCGCCAGCGAACACGCTCACCAACGTGATGCCGATCTGGATGGCCGCCAGAAAGTCGACGGGCTCATCCAAAAGCTGAAGCACCTTTCGGGCACCCGCACTGCCGTTGGCCGCCATATGACGCAGGCGTGGGCGCCGTGATGACACAATCGCCATCTCGGACATTGCCAACACCCCGTTGAGTAAGACCAACAAAGCAACGGCGACAATTTCTAGGGTGATCATTTGGCAGTCCTCAACCCTAAAGCGTTCGCGTGAAGATGCCAGAAGCATCCGTCAAAGAATGTAGGCTGGCCTCTCGACGTCGTAAAGACACCAACAAATCATGGGTATTCCACTCTTCTAGGTGCGTGGAATGGTCTGGCAGAAAGGGGGTCAACTGGGGGCGCGCGGAAATCCGGGGCTGGAGGCCTATGTGCCCAATCACAAGCAGGCAGTGTGCCAACATACCGAACACGGCGCCAAAACCGAAACGGCCCATGGTCAGAGTCTGTGTATGGGTCGTGCCCGAATCTGAAAACGTAAAACGGCGCGGGGCTGGGCTGAAGCTGTCAAGCGCCTTGAACAGCGATGCCAGCAAGGCTAAGCTGAGGACAATCCACCTGAAGGTTGAGTTTATGATGATGAGAGATGTGCTCCGATTTGTTGTGGTTTCTATGGGCCTCTGGTCCTGCAACTACGACCCAGGCTTTGGTGATCTGAGCTGCGACCAGGAGGGGACGATCGAGGCCGGCCGCCTATGTGAATCAGGCTATTGGGTCGACCTCGAAGCAGAATTGGATGCCGGTGATATCGGAAGCGATGCGGTCATTACGGTCGACATGCCTCCAGATGCTTGCGTGCCTGAGGACGACCTTGGGTTCTGCGCGCGGACAGGATTCAATTGCGGCGAAGTCACCGAACAAGATAATTGCGGTACGATTCGCACGGTGAATTGCGGCGAATGTACAGAACCCGAGACCTGCGGTGGTGCGGGCGTCGACAACGTCTGTGGATGTGTTTCCGAAACGCGAGCCCAATTTTGCACGCGTTATACCGCGACCTGCGACACCCTCACAGAACTTGATAATTGTGGCGTGATGCGAACTGAAACGTGTGGAACCTGCATTGCCCCGGCCACGTGCGGCGGTGGCGGTACGGACAACACGTGCGCTTGTGGCCTTCAAACAGATGCCGATTTTTGCACCGAGCGAAACGCCGAATGTGGCGCCCTCGAAGACACCGATATTTGCGGGCAACTCCGTCTGGTGAACTGCGGGGGCTGCGCGCTTCCCGAGACCTGCGGTGGTGCCGGCACCGATAATGTCTGTGGTTGCACGGCAGAATCCGACGTCGCGTTTTGCGGTCGAGTCGGCAAAAACTGCGGAATGGTCACGGCCACCGACAATTGCGGCGCTCCACGGACCGCCGCCTGCGGCACCTGCGCAGCTGACGGAACCTGCAGCGCTTCCAACACCTGTTCGTGCAATTCCGGTTATTCGGGCGACGGAAAAACATGTTCCGACATCAATGAATGCGCCATCAACACGGACAATTGCTCCAATAATGCGGCCTGCACCAACACCATCGGTTCGTTCACCTGCGCCTGCAATTCCGGCTACAGCGGCAACGGCGTGACCTGCACCAATATCAACGAATGCACGACCAACACGGATAATTGCTCCAATAACGCCACGTGCACTGACACACCTGGGTCATTCACGTGTGCGTGTAATTCCGGGTACACCGGAAATGGCGTGACCTGTTCCGATGTGAACGAGTGCACCGCGAACACGGACAACTGCTCCAATAATGCGGCCTGCACCAACACGGTGGGTTCGTTCACGTGTGCGTGTAATTCCGGGTACACCGGAAATGGCGTGAGCTGCACCAACATCAACGAATGCGCGACCAATGCTGATAATTGCTCCAATAACGCCACGTGCACCGACACCCCAGGGTCCTTCACCTGCGCATGTAATTCAGGTTATTCGGGCAACGGCGTGACTTGTTCTGACGTCAACGAGTGCACGGCGAATACGGACAACTGCTCCAATAATGCGGCCTGCACCAACACGGTCGGCTCGTTCACGTGTGCGTGTAATTCCGGGTACACCGGGAATGGCGTGACCTGCACCAATATCAACGAGTGCGCGACCAATGCTGATAACTGCAACGCCAACGCCACCTGCACCGACACACCTGGATCATTCACCTGTGCGTGTAATTCAGGCTACACCGGCAACGGTGTTTCATGTTCCGACGTCAACGAGTGCACACTCAACACCGACAACTGCAACGCGAACGCCACCTGCACCAACACGGTCGGTTCGTTCAGCTGCGCGTGCAATGCAGGCTACACCGGCAACGGTGTCTCATGCTCCGACGTGAACGAGTGCACACTCAACACCGACAACTGCAACGCGAACGCCACCTGTACCAACACGGTGGGTTCGTTCAGCTGTGCCTGTAATTCAGGGTACACCGGCAACGGCGTGACTTGTTCTGACGTGAACGAGTGCACACTCAACACCGACAACTGCGATACCAACGCTGCGTGCACCAACACCACAGGCTCGTTCACGTGTGCGTGTAATTCAGGGTACAGCGGCAACGGTGTTTCATGTTCCGACGTGAACGAGTGCACGCTTAACACCGACGACTGCGACACAAACGCCACGTGCACCAACACGGTCGGTTCGTTCAGCTGTGCCTGCAATAGCGGTTACACAGGGTCGGGCACCTCCTGCACCAATATCAACGAGTGCACCGAGAACACCGATAATTGTGACGCAAACGCGACCTGCACGGATACCCCGGGCAGCTTCTCGTGTGCTTGCGACGCGCCCTACACCGGCAACGGCGTCATGTGCTCTTGTGCCGCAGAATCAGATGTCGATTTCTGTGCTCGTCTGGGCAAGAATTGCGGCTCGGTGACAGCCAACGATAATTGCGGAACTTCCCGAACCGTGGCCGATTGTGGGACGTGCTCGGGTCTGTTTACCTGCAACGGAACCGCAAACATCTGCGTCTGTGATTGCGCAAATGCCGCTTGCACCAACGGCGATGCATGCGGTGACGGAACGCTCACCTGCACCGGATCAAACTGCAATTGACCTCCGTACTTCTCCTCGACGTCATGGACACTCTTGTTCATGACCCCTTTCGCGATATCCCTGGATTTTTCGGTCTAAGCTTCGAAGAACTCTTTGCTGCCGTGCATCCGAGTTCTTGGGTGCAATTCGAAAAAGGACTCATCACCCAGGATGAGTTTCTTGCGAATTTTTTTGCCGACGGTCGCGTCTACGATCATGCCGGCATGTTGGACTTGATGGTGTCGGGGTACCGCTGGATGGACGGCATGCCCGAGTTGCTCGCGCAGCTTAAGGATGCCGGTGTTTCGATGCATACCTTGTCCAATTATCCCGTCTGGTGGCAGACGATCGAAGCCAAACTTGAGGTGTCTGAATTTGTGTCGTGGAGCTTCGTCTCATGCGAACACGGAGTTCGAAAACCTGACCCTCAGGCCTATCTGATCGCCGCCAAAGCGGCAGGCGCCGCCCCGAATTCGTGTGTGTTCGTGGACGACCGTGGCTCCAATTGTCGGGCTGCGGCCGAGGTCGGCATGACGAGCGTCAAATTTGAAAGCGCGTCGCAGCTCTTGGCGGAGCTTCGCGCCATGGGAGTCCTATGAAGCGCCTACTGATTCTGGTTTTGATGCTTACCGGTTGTGCCTTTGGTAAGTACATGGAAGCTGGCGATAACGCCGCCAAAGCGGGTCGCTGGGAGGCCGCGTACCAGTCGTACGCCCGCGCAGCAGCCGACGACACCGATTCCAAAGAAGCTCGTGAGAAACGTGATGCGGCGCGCTACCAGTGGTTGATGCTGAAAGCCAATGAAGCTCGTGCGGATGCCGATCGTGGGGACACCCTTGGAGCCATTGTGGCCGCCCGTAAGGCCGCCGAAATTTGGCCCGAACATGCCGAGGCTGTGAAAGTCGTCAAAGACATCAGCGCCAAAGTCACTCAGCATGCCAGCCGCCTTGTCGCGCAGAAAGATTACGCCAACGCCGTGATGCTGCATGAGGCTGCGATTCGGGAATTGCCCGGGGTGGCAGCCACTCACGAAATACAGGCCAATGGCGTAAAAACCGTATGGCAAAGCGTTTTGGCGCAAGAAGCCGAAGCCGCTGAAGCCTCGAGTCGTCAGGGGGACGCGTTATTGCTCTGGGCCAAGATCTCGCAACTCTCCACGGAGGTGGAGCATCGCCGCAAATTCCAGGTGTTGCGGTCGCAGATTCAAGCCGAGATGGCTTATCGCGTGCGCCTGAACGCCATAGGGCGTGATGCCAATCCGATCGTCGCTAGATTATCGAGCTTCAAACGCGGGACGTTGGAGGTCGATGTCCAGCCGACGTCTCCGTTGGCCGAAGCGGGCATCCAATTTCAGGATTTTCGAGTCAGCGAGAAACGTGAATCTCTGAGCGCGACCGTCGAATACCAAGACGGCGTCAGGCAAGTTCCCAAT
This sequence comes from Allomicrovenator sp., assembly GCA_041554035.1. Taxonomy (GTDB): domain Bacteria; phylum Myxococcota_A; class Bradymonadia; order Bradymonadales; family Bradymonadaceae; genus JBFFMO01. Next base: position 7,414 of record JBFFMO010000035.1, read on the forward strand.
CCCACCTACGCCAGTCGCCTGAGTGACGTGCAGGACGATGAACGCCGTCTGGCAGAAGCCGAAAATGAAGTGAACCGAGCAGAAAACAAGGTGATTCAGTACGAGCAGGCCGTGGCCCGTGAGGGAGATACGCCCAACACGTCGACCGGGGCTGAGCAGAATCTTACGCGTGCCCAAAGCGACCTCGTGCGGGCCCGTGACACCGTTATCGATAAACGAAATGACCTGATTCGATCCAAGGATGACCTTTCGCGCCAGCCCCAATTTGTGGATGAACCGGTGTACCGAAGCCTGACCTATCCGGTGACCCGCGTGACAAAAACGGCTACGGCAAACCTGACTGTGTTGATCAAGCACCCAGACGGCCGCCCTTCGAATAAAGTGACGGAAACTGTTTCGACGTCGAGCGTTGACGAAACGCATGATGCCCAACCCGTCGCCGGAGTCGCCGCAGACCCGCTCAACCTTCCGGGCAATAACGAAATGCTCTCGAATCTGCACGAGGTCATGATTGAACGCTCAAGGGCCGCGCTGCTCAAGGATTTTGCCGAGTGGCGTACGCAGCTCTTGGCGTCTGCGATTCGCGTGACCAATCCCGACCAGCGCGTCGACGCGCTGGTACGCTACGTCATCACCGATCCCAAAAGTGCCGACATTTCCGCTGCGACTGAACTCACATCCCTCAGGAAAATTTCGGACGTGATTGGGGTGCTCTCAGCGCCCTGATTTTTTTCGATTGAGCGCCGATGCCAAGCGCCGGCAGAGTCGAAAATATGCGTTGGTCACTTTCGTGAGGATGACCTCAACCGAATCGTGTGAGTCGTCCTCGACCGGTTTTCTATTTTTGTCGTTTTCTGACGCCATCTAAGTTTCCCTTGCGCATCCTCAGGACCTTCCTAAGGTTAGCGCGAACCAAGTGCCGAGGGAACGATGAACGTTTCGCAGAACACCCTGACGAAATCCGTGGATGAACACGGTGTGTGTACTCTCATCATCAATCGCCCCGAGGCGATGAACTCGATGAACGGCGAGTTGGTGCACGCCTTGGCCGACACCTTTGCTGCTCTGGCGGATCAGCCTGAAATTCGTGTCATCGTCTTGACCGCTCAAGGCGAAAAGGTCTTTTGCGCTGGCGCCGACCTCAAAGAGCGAAAGCAAATGAGCGACGCAGAGGTGTCGCAGCGGATTCGCGACTACAAGACCACGTTTGAGCGCATCGCCAACGTCCCCAAACCCGTGATTTGTGCCATCAACGGTTACGCCTTCGGAGGTGGGCTCGAAATCGCCCTGGCGTGTGATTTTCGAATTGTGGCTCAAGAGACAAGCCTTGGGCTGACGGAGCTCGGGCTTGGAATCATCCCAGGTGCCGGGGGAACCCAGCGTCTGCCGCGACTGATCGGCGTTTCAAAAGCCAAAGAGCTGATGTTCACCGCACGTCGATTAAGTGGACCCGAAGCCCTGGAGTGGGGCGTCGTGAATCGATGCGTGCCACGCGCCGATTTGCTCGCTGAGGCTTATGCGTTTGCGATGGAGATGGTGAAGTCGGCCCCTATCGCGCTGGCTCAGGCCAAACGCGCCATCGACCAGGGCATGCAGGTCGATTTGGCCGCGGGCATTCAGATCGAAGCCGAATGTTACGCTCAGGTGATTCCCACCGAAGACCGACTCGAGGGTTTGGCGGCGTTCGCGGAACGCCGGACCCCGATTTGGAAGGGGCGTTAGTCGATTCTGATCACGCTCGGATCATCCTCGCGCTCTGGCATCGCAATCTTGCCCATCACGAACTCACGCTCTTCGTGGACGGGTTCTTTGATGATCTCGAGGACTTCTTCAACCTCGTCTGGGGCGACTGCGATATCGCCCATCATTTCGATGAAGTGCTCTGGCTCCGGCTCGGGCTCGGGCTCAGCTTCGATTTCTCCCATCTTATACTCAAGCACGGGCTCGGGTGTGTCGATCATCTGTCCCATGACGGGCATCAAGACTTCGTCATCAGGGATGGTCTCCAATTCCGCAAAAACCTCTTCCTCGATCGGCTCGACCATGGCCATCTCTCCCATCACCATTTCTTCATACGGGTCGAATGGGTTGATGTAGTCCAGAATCGCATCCACCTCGAACCCGACGCTCGCCAGTTTCTCCAGAATCGCGCGCTCGCTCTGGATCAAGGTCGATTCAGGCGTTGTTCTGTGGCAGTCGGCAGGCTCGCTCTCACAGGCGCTGAGCAGCGGGATCATCACCAACGCGGCCGCGGCCAGCATCTTGCGGGCACCATGGATTTGACGTTGAACGCGGTCCGGGGCAGGGCGGCCGAACACGACCTCGCCGCTGCCATTGACCTGGTAGCGAACACAGACCGAGGTCCCAGCCGACTCTTTCAAAAACTTATCCGCATCGTTTTTGGTCATGTCCGAGAGATTCGTGACGTGCTTGCTGCACGAGTCGCAAAACCTCTTCGCCCCTGCACCTTGCATGTTGTCGAAGTTTTCATGGCAGGGACTTGCGATTTTCAACTCTTCGCGTTTCATGGCACTCTCCAAAATCGGCTGGTTACTTAGTTGAACGCGGTCGCCCTAAAGTGGATCTAAAATGTCTGAAACATTGAGCACGACCGACACAAAAACTTCCAAGATCGTCGTCTTGGGACTGATTGGGACCATGATTGTAGGGGCCGCGATCTGGTCCTACTCTGAGTTCAGTGCCGACCTGATGCTCGACCGTGAAAAAGCCAAGATTCTTGGTGCTGAGTACGAAAAGCGTTGTCAGGGTTCCTACGAGCCTCAGATGTGCAAGCGACTGGCCGGGATGCATCACTCGACTTGCATGCGTGACGCCACGATCGCGTCAGGCGGCGAGTCGTCCGAAGAGATGCGTCTCTATCTGGAATGCATGACAAAAAAAGAGGCCGAAACCGCGCTCTGAGCGCCGGCGACAACAGAAGAGTCGCGTGATAGTTTTCGCGCATCCGACGCAGAGGTTGCCATGCTCGCGCCCATTAAGTCCGCAGTCCAAGACATACGCCGCCTCCGAGAAATCACCTCGGTTCTCACCAAACACGGTTTCAAGACCGTCGTGATCGGTTTCGGTCTGGGGCGCTACCTGCCTGACGGGGAAGAAGTTACCGGCTTCGAAAACGTCGAGGTCGGCATCATCGGTGAGGACCCTCATGATGCCGCGGTTCGATTCAGAAACGTGTTGGAGGACCTCGGTCCCACCTTTGTGAAGCTCGGCCAGATCATGTCGACGCGGCCAGACATCATGCCCGCGACCTTCATCGACGAGCTCAAGCATCTTCAAGACCGTGTTCCGGCTTTGCCTTTTGAGGAGGTCCGGGCTGCCATCGAAGAAAACCTGAACGGCACGCTCGAGGAACTTTTTGCCCACGTGCATGAAAAGCCCATTGGAGCGGCTTCGATCGGGCAGGTCCATCGGGCGCAGACCCATGACGGCCGTGAATGTGTGATCAAGGTTCAACGCCCAGGTATCGCAAAGACCATTCGGAGCGACCTTGATATCCTTTATTATATCGCACGCCTGGCCGAGGCGACGATCCAGGAGGTCGAGCTTTATACGCCCACCGCCATCGTCAAAGAGTTCGAAAAGGCCCTGCTTACTGAACTCGATTTCCGTCTGGAAGCGCGAAATATCCGCGAGTTTGGTCAGAACTTCGAGGACGTGGTCGAAGTGTCGGTGCCCGAGGTTTTCGAGGAACTGAGCAACGATCGAATCATGACGCTCGAGTTCATCGACGCCAAGAAGCTCTCCGAGCTCGAAAGTGGCTCAGATTCGGCCAAGGCGGTGCTGAAGACCTTGCTCGATGCCATGGTGAAGATGGTCCTGCATGACGGCTTTTTCCACGGTGACCCGCATCCAGGAAATATTCTGGTTCGGGAAGACAATTCGCTGGTGTTCATCGATTTTGGGTTGATTGGGCGGCTCTCGGCTGCTCAACAAGACGACCTGATTTCGTTGATTATCAGTGTCTTGACCGGCGACGTGGAGGGGATTTCGCGCACGCTGCTGCGTATGGGCCAACCCGTGGGGCGAGTGAGCCTGCGCGATTTTAAGGCCGATATCATCAGGATTCGCGACGAGTATCTGCTCTCCAACCTGTCCGAAATCAACGTTTCTGCGTTTGTTCAAGAGTGCACGCAGGCGGCTTCAGAACATCGGATTCGGCTGAATCCGAATTATGCTGTGTTGACCAAAGCGGCCGCGACCATCGAGGGAATCATGCGTTTCCTCGACCCCGAATTGGACATCATGGCCGTGGGAATGCCCTACGCACGCGAACTCGCCAAACGCCGGTTCACGGCGAAAAAGGCGCTGCAGGCCACGATGACCTCCGCGATGGGTTTGTCTGGATTTCTCACTCAGGTCCCCCAACAACTCGATCAGGTGTTGATGGACCTTGAGGGCGGCAACCTCACCATTGCGGTCAAGAACAACGCGATCGACGATATTGGGAAACATCTGAATACCCTCGGGACTCGGATTTTCCTTGGCATCATGGCCGCCGGGCTGAGCGTCACGTCGGCGATTTTGTTGGCTCCGCACGACTTTGCGATTCAAGAAGTGTCCGTGGGGTTCACGCTCGGGATCGTGCTAGCCGGTTTTGCCACGCTATTTTTCTGGTGGGCCTTGTCGTGGCATGTCGTTGGAGGTTCCACGGGGTCGAAACTCAAGCTGGGGCCATTATTGCGGCTTCTACGAAGGAGCTGACATGCGGGCATTTTTTGTTATCGCGATCTTGGCCGTGCTCGGTTGCGAATCCCCCAGAAAATCGGACCAAGCCCCCGTGGCATCGGCACAAATAGCAGAGTCCGAGCTGAGTGCTCTGGTGACGCAGGCCCAACGTCTGCGCGATCGCGAGTTCAAGAGTCCCGTGAAAGTCGCGGGAGTCGACCAACTTGCGCCCAATTTTGACGTCGCTTCGGATGCCGCCCGAATTGACCGCGATTGGCTGCTCAAGATCCTCTTTGGTTTTGACACGACTCAGGCCGAACGCGTGCCTTGGTTGCCGCGTGTGGCTCATTACGATTCCCAGAACCATACCTTGACTTACCTACGCTCGGCTCGAGCGGAAGACCTGCGCCGCGACGTGGTGCTGGCGGTGGTGGATGGCGTCGATCGCGAGGCATTCAGCGTGCCCGCTCAGCCATTGTCATGGGACGGTTGGTTGGCCCATCGCGCAAAAACGACGGGCGATGCCGCGTTTGTTTGGACTCTGGTTGAGGGCGAAAAGCAGGGATTAACCCCACAGGTATTGGCCGCGACGCCAGCCTTGGCGATGAAATTTCCGGACGTCGCCCGATTCTTAGAAGTCGACGGCGCCCAAGGGATTGAAACCCTGAACCGCCGCGAGCTTTCTTTTGCCATTCGCGAAGGGTTGGCGTTTTCAGCGGCTCTTCATCGGTCCGGAGGATGGTCGGCGTCGGAACTCGCCTGGATATCGGGTCCGACCCAGACGGGCCATCTGGTCAGGCCCGACCGCTGGATGACCGGGGAGAATCTGGGCACATGGCAATGGCCAGAAACAAAACGTCCCAAATCCGCCAAACTCGCCCACGAAGGCGTCGTGGGGCCGGGGGTTTTTTCGTTATGGCTCTCAGACGTGATCGCTCCGGCTTTGGCCCGTGCAATCTACGTCACATGGCAGTCTGATTCGTATCGCGTCTACGAATCCGGTGGGTCGTGGTGGTTTGAGTACGTGTCATTCTGGCGGACTCCAGACGACGCTCA